>CAZRFG010000111.1:9328-10516 GCA_964599205.1 uncultured Victivallaceae bacterium | reverse complement strand
TCGTCCGGTGGATGCTCAGAGCCGGCCCGCGTCACCCGTTGACGGTGGGATTCAGCGGAAGTTCCACCACAAACGAAGTGCCCTCCGCCTCGGAGCTGGTGAAATAAACCTTGCCGTGGAGATAGCGCTCCCCGAGCAATTTGGCGCTGTAGGTGCCGAGCCCGCGGCCGCGCCCTTTGGTGGAAAAAGCGCGATTGAAAATCTGCAGCCGGACTTCGGAATCGATACAACCGCGGTTGTGCGCCTCAAATACCGCCTTGTCGCCGGCAACGAACGACTTCAGCACCACCTCGTCGTCCGGCGCCGAGGCTTCGAGCGCGTTTTTGGTGATGTTGATGATGATTCTTTTGAGCAAACTCGGGTCGCTCTGAAAATGGATCCTGGTCGAAGCCGGGTCGATGACGATCTTTTTGTCCATCGCCGCCTGATGCTTGGCGAGAATGGCGGCGACGAACTCCAGAATTTCAATGCTGTCGACCGGCGACATGGAAACGTTCATCGAACCATTTTCGGCGGCCAGCAGGTCGCGCTGCGAGTTGATTTCCTCGAGCAGTTCTTCGGCCAGCCCCATCAGCAGCATCCGGTTTTCGCGGAAAGCTTCGCCGTCGCTCCCGATCAGCGAAAGCAACCCGTAAAGCCCGGAGCCGATGTTGATCAGGTCGTGAAAGAAAATGTGTTCAAGCGAGTTGCGGTAGATCTCGTCGGCGATGTCGCGCAGCACCATCAGCGTGTAAGCGCTGCCGTTGCGCATCAATGTGCTGGTCCAGACCCGGAAGTTGTAGGCGTTGTCATCGGTGGTCAGCACCTGACAGTCGCGCGAGGTATTGGTGTGAAAACGCTGGGTATGCAAAATTGCGTTGACCGCCCCGCAGGAGCGGCAGAATTCGGTGGTTCCGCAACCGCCGGAGTTGTTGCCGGAATGGACGCAATGCAACACTTCCCCCGGCCGCAACCCGAGCACCGTCGAATCGTCCGGCAGACTCAGCGCGTTGAGCAACGTACGGTTGGCGAAAAGGATTTGCCGCTCGGCGTTGAGCACGATGATCGGATCGGGCAGCACATCGAGAAAAGAGCACCCCTTGAGCCCCTTTTTGAGCTGATTCGATTCGGCGATAATCGCGGCATGATCCTTGCGCTCCGCCGGAGCAAACGAACTCGGGCTGAGCAATCGAAACAAATTCATTGGTT
>CAZRFG010000111.1:0-9228 GCA_964599205.1 uncultured Victivallaceae bacterium | reverse complement strand
CGTTTGTCGAACTCGCGGTACAGCCACATGCCGGCCAGCATGCTGAAGAACGCCAGTACGCCGGAGATGTAAAAAATCAACTTGTAGTTGCTGCCGGTGAGGTCGAGAATTTTGCCGATGATCGGCACCGTGACGATCTGGGTGATCCCGCCGATCAGGCCCCCCGCCGAAGCAAACTGGGCGAACCGGCTCCGCGGGTAAAGCCGCATCGGCAGCGACATGGTCAAGGTGAAATAAGTCCCGGACATCACGCAGAAAACAATTTCCGCGATCAGGAAGGTGAACTGGTCCTTGATCAGATACCCGGTTACCAGCGTGGTCACGCCGTACACCCCCATGGTGACGATCGCGCAGCGGAGCGGGTGGAATTTATCCGCCAGCATGCCGAGGAAAAACGACAGCACGAACGAAATCGCGAACGAAACCGCGACGCATTTTCCGTAAGCGGTGAGGTCGTTGGTGAAAGTTTTGGCGTAGAGCACCGAGTAAGTGCCGATCGGGACGAAGGTTTTCCCCGCCATCATAAAAAAGAAGAAGACCAAGAGATAATAAGGTTTGCTGTAGCACTCGACGAAATAGGTCTTGAAATTGGCGAAAAAGCCCTTGCGCTCGCCCGCGGGCGGGGCCGGGTATTCGCCTTCCTTGACCAGGAAGCACAACACCGCGAAACCGACGCCGTAGAGGAGACCGATCCCGACGAAGAGTATCGCATAGTGATTGCGCGAGGGCTCAAGCAACCACCAGTTGAAAACGATCCCGACCGCCAGACTGACCATCCGGAAAAGGCCGTAAAAGCGCCCCATCACCTCGCGCGGCACCACGTCGTTGATGAGAGCGGTGAATACCGCGTTGGCCGCGATCACCCCGAATTCAAAGAGCGTCCAGAAAAGGCCCAGCAGCATCAGCGTCGAGTTCTGAATCCCCAGCGTTTCGAGCTGGAGCCACTGCCCGACCTTGTCGCTGTAGGCCAGTCCCAGCATCCCGGCAACCACGACCGGGGTGGTGACAAAGAGGTAGGGGATGCGGCGGCCGAAGCGGCTGCGGAAACGGTCGGAGTGGAAACTGATGATCGGCACCAGCCCGAGCCCGATCGCCGACGGGATCGAGGCGATCAGAATGCCGTTGACGAAGTCGGAAGCGCCATGTTTCTGAAAAACCAACCGCGCCACCGTCGAGACCGAGCGTTCGCGGAACGCCCAGATCATATCGCCGATCAGCAGCACGGTGAAGATGAAAGCCAGGCCGCCGAAGGAGTAGGTCAAAGTCCCCACTTTCCAGCTTTTGGGAGTGCCGTCGTCATTGAAACGCCAGGAGTGGGGATTGATGGCATGGAGAATTTTTTCGACGCCCATATTGTTCCTTTTGGTTGAATTGGCCGCGGGAACGCGATCACCGCTCCCCGCGACGGCAGACCTGAAACTCGAACCGCAATCTTCCGGTCCACGCCGGAAAATTGCGGTTTTTGCTGAAACGAACCGTCACCGCCGGATAATCCGATTGCGGTCCGGGTGGTGACATATCCATAGTGTAGTGCAAAATCATAATTTTGTCAAGAGGATATCGGGCATGATATAAAAAAATCGGTTTATAAAGTGATCGATCATTCGCCGCCATACCGCATCATTCGAAGAAATTTCAAAAAAAATTCCATTCCGGCTTGACATCGGCGCCGGACCGGAATAGAGTTGTATATGCAACAAAAGCGCGAAAACATCATCAATCAGCAGCAAGCGGAAGACCTCGCCGCCACAATGGCCGCGGACTGTCTGGCGGTTCGGGTGCGGATTCTGAGCCGGGTCCTGACCGCCTGCTACGACCGCGAGATGCGTCCGCTCAAGCTCAAGGCAAGTCAGGGGTCGATCCTGATCTGCGTCGCCCGCGAAGGTCAAATCGACCAGACCGGCATCGGCCGCCGCCTGAAAATGGAGAAGTCCACGGTCAGCCGCGCGGTCGAGCGGATGAAGTCCGCCGGCTGGCTTGAGGAGTGCGGAGCCGACTCGCGCTCACTCCGGCTGTCGGAATCCGGCCGCGAACGATTCGGCGGCTTCCATCAGGCCTGGCTGCGGGCCCAGGCCAAAGCCCGCGAATTGCTCGGCGAAAATGGCGCAAGAGACCTGAAAAAACTCACCGCCCCGATTTACCATTGCTGAAGCGTTTTTTTTAAAACATGAGTTGCTTATGCAACCAAGGACCTTGACCATCCCAGAAACCGGACACGATGGCGCGATCAACCGGCCTCAAACAGCAGCGGCGTCAACGGGACACGCCATCGGGACATCGCAGCGACACCCCGAACGCCATCGCCTTACGCAGGCTTGCTCCGCTTAAAACGGCTGGTCCGGCCACATCCGCCATGGGGTGCAACGTCGGCGGCGGAATTCATACCGTACCAAACTCATTTTCCATGTCAAGTCATCGGTATTTGCTAAGCTGCGCCTTCACGCCGGACCGGTTAAAGCCTTGCCGCCATCACTTTCGTCTCCACCGACGGACGGATTGCCGATCGGCGGCGCTTTCGGCCGGGCCAGCAATCCGATCACCCCCCAGATCAGACAGTCTCCGGCCAAGGCCAGTAAGCTCGGGGCAATGGGAGGGAAAATTCTCAAACATCCCGATTCGCCGCCGGGTGCGGCGAAAAAACCGATCACCATCATCAAAGCCCGGAGAAACAGCGGAAGGCTCCAAAAACAGAGGAACGCTTTTTCAAGCCCGGTGAAAACACAGCGCCTCAACAGCCAAACGAGGTAACCGAGGAAAAAGACCGTTGCCAAGGTCTGAATGCCGGTGGAGAACCGTAACAGGATAGCATTGACGGCATCAATCCGGATCGCATCCAGCAACAAACATCCCCATCCGGCCAGAAACACCAGAGCCGGCAACCGGCTGATCTCTTTCTTCCACACTTTTCTTCCTCCCGAAGGAATCAAATTCCGTTGCGCCCGGCCGGATATTGCCGTATCAACTTTTGTTCAGCGGAGTTCCGCCGATCGCCGCCAGTCCTCCCCCAATGCCCTTCAGCCGGCCAGCATTCCCGGGTTCGCCGCTTCAAAAATTCTGCGGGTCGATTCCTCGGCGAAAACCCCGAGCGCGATCATCGCATCGTAGCGGGAACTCCCGTCGTCGCCGAATTTAAGGGAAACATCGGCGACCGTCCGCCCCGTGACCACGATCCGGTTGCCGTCGCAACTGAACACGGCATCGCCGTCGATATCCTCCGCAACCAGTTCCCCGGCGCTTATGCCGTCAAACCACAGACTAACCGTGCCCCCGGCCAGCTGCTCGACCGTGTCGCTCCCCCAAGCGGAACCAAAGCAAAACACATCGTCACCGCCGCCCCCGTGCATCGAGTCGTCACCGCCGCCCCCGGCAATCACGTCGGCGTCACTGCCGCCGACCAGCCGATCGTCACCGGCATCGCCGCACAGGGTGTTTTCACCCCGGTTGGCCCAGATGGTGTCGTCGCCTTCGCCGCCCCGGATGATCAGACCGCCGCCGGCGTACTGATAACGTAAACTGGTCAGGTCGACGATGTCGTCACCCGCACCGGCGCGGATCTCATCGATGGCGGCCAGGCGTGCCTGTTGCCCGGTGATGCCGACGGGCGATGCGGTATAGATGTCATCGAGAAAAATCGCATCGCCGTTGTTGTCGTCGGTCAGCACGAGCATATTCACATCGGATCCGCCCCCAAAAAGATCGTCGAACCGGTTTTGCATCGAAAGCTGAACCGTTTCTCCGGTTCCGTTCCAGTTGCCGACCGAACCCGTATGGCGGGCGGCAAAGCTCCCGTTCCAATGACCGGTCGGATCGGCCGCGAAAAGATCCGCCGTCCCATCGGTGATGGCGGTGAACTTCGCCGCTTTGGCTCCGGTGGCGACGTCAAAGGCGGGGCCGGTGTTCCAGTTGTCGGCATTTCCTGCCCGAACCCGCCACTGCCAGTGCCCGGCGGGCAGGGTCGGAGTGGCCAGCGCGTTACCGCGAATCTGGATTTGCAGCGCGGTGGCGAAGTTGTCGCGACTGTATTCGACGACATAGTCCGCCTCGCGGTTGCCGGCCCAGGAAATCCCGGCGGCGCTCCCGGCAAGCGAAGTCAGCTCGACATCGGTGCTCACCGTCAGCACCAGCTGCGCGTCGACGACGTCGAGCCGGTAAGTCGTATCGCCGACCTCCAGCGTATCGGCGACGGCAAGCGAACCGAGCGTGCTCCCCAACGTATTGCCGACCGTGATCTCCCGGTCAAAAGCCGCCGCGCCGCCGGCGATGCGGTAACGGCCGCCGGTCATTCCGTCACCAACCACCAGCCAATAATCGTTACACGCAACGAGACTGAGGTCGCTCAGCATCACGCCGTCGGCGGCAGTGCGGCTTGAAACCAAAAATTCGAGGCGGCCGCCGGCAATCGCAACGCCGGTATTGTCCACCTCCCCGGCAATGCTGAAAACGCCCTGATTATCGACTGCGCCCCCCAGCGTGTTGCCACCGCTCCAGGTCATCGAGCCGCAGTTGCAAATCGTGTCAGCCGCGGTCAGCAGCGTCGCGTCCGCAAGCGTCATGATCCCGCCGGAAGCATTGAAAATCGCCCCGCCGGAAACCGCCGAGTTGCCGCTGAAAATCACCCCGGCGAGCGTCATTGAGCCGCCGGACTGATAAATCGCCCCGCCGGAAGCAGCGGTGTTGCCGCGGAACTCCACCTCACCGAGCGTCACCATCCCACCGGCGTTGAGGAGCGCCGCACCGCAATCGGCGGAACCGCCGCTGAACACCGCTCCCGAGCCGCTGACCGTCCCTCCCGCATATACCGCAAGTTGCGCCTCAATCCGGCCGCCGGAGGAGAGGTGGAGGACATCGGCCGCCAGTCCGTCTCCGATCGCCAGGGCGGACGACAGCACTTCCACTCCGCCCACATAGTCGACCCCGCTCGACCAGACGATCGGATACTCCCGGGCGGTATACCGGGCGCATTCGAACTCGGAGCCGAGGCCGATGCCGCCGTCAGCCGCGGTAACATCCAAATAGAGTTTGCCTGCGCCGGAATTGGCCACCGTGAACATCAACCGTTCACCGGAGGCCTCTTCCAGCCGGACCTGCAAGCCGTCGCCGGAACCGATATTCCCGGCGGTCCCGTCGCCGGAAACGCCCTGATACAGAACCTCGCCGAGCGCATTGACCAGGGAGAATCGGTAATTCTCACACCGGGATGCGAATTCGACCGAAAAACAGTACTGACCGTCGCCGTCGGCGATTTCCCAACCGTTCCAGATCGTCACTTCGCCAACGTCGCCGAGCCGCGAAGCACCGTCTTTCTCCGGAGCCGGAGCCGCCGGAAAGCCGGTCTGATTGGTCGTGAATTCCTTTTGCATTTCGCTCAGACCGAGTTTTTTTGTGCTGCCGTCAAAACCGTAGCGATAGCCTCGCTGGTAGCCCCCGATTGAGATCGAATAGGCAAAATAGGAATTTGCAGTGTCTCCGTCGCGAACTTTCAGGAAAGCGAAGCCCTTAAAGACGTTGACGTTCCGTCCGAAAAGTGAGCAGAACCAGGTCGGAGCGTTGGCCGTCGCCACGCCTTCCAGCGCCAATACCTTGTCGGTGACAGTGGCCGTGACAGAGAGCGTCACCAGATCAAAAAGAGAACATTGTCCATTGATGGTCAGACTTTCGTTCCAGGCGTCGTAGGACATCGACCCGGTGACGGTGATCGCGTCCTCCAGCATCGCGAAGGTGCCGCTGACCGCCCAGTCGCCGTTGCTGGAGTATTCGCCGGAAAGGATGAATTCGCCGACTTCGAGTTTGCCGCCCTCGATCCGGAGAATGTCGATTTTGGGAACGGTGACCGAGATGCCGATGCCGAAACCGATCGAGCCCCCGGCGGTGAAGTGGTCGGCACTGTCGGAGATGCCGGAAACTTCGACGGAGATGCTTTTGAAATAGACCGCCGGATTGAGATTCACCCGCAACCCGTCGGCGGAAAGCTTCAAACCGTCCCACTGGCCGCTGCGCCAGGAAACCGAAGCGCCGACGGTCAATTCGCTGTTCAGTTTTTTCAAGGTCACCTCACCTCCGAAACTGTAAGTGTCGGTGATGGTATCGATTTCCGCTTTGACCTCATCAAAGGCCAGAAACTTCAAATCCAGGTCGGAAATCGAAAACTCGCCCTTGAGGTCGCCGTCGACGATGCCCTGATATTTTTTGTCAGTTTGGAGAGAGATGAAATTGCCGCTGTCACGGGAAAAATCGGCCTCGAATTTGGTTCCCCATAAGTCGAGTTCGACCTTGCCATGCACCAGCAGCTCGTATTGGCTCTCCGCAACCACGCTGATCCCGCTCACCTCCAGCGAGATTTTCGGGGTGAAGATATACGCATCGATCAGCGCCGGCAGCACTTCTTCGGTCAGATAGCGCTTCCAATCGTACCCGAAGTCCACACAGAGCTCCTCAAAATTCCGCGGCCCGCCGCCGGAAATATTAAGAATCAGTTGATCGCAGTACTCATATTCACTGTATCGGGTGAGCGAATAGCTCCGTCCATCAATGTTCAACGCATTGTATGCACTGCCGCTCCAGACAAATTGCCCAAGTTCCTGACCGCCGGATTTGAGCTTGATCGAGGGAGTGAAATTGTATGCGCCATCCACCAAAAGGTAATCGCCGGCTTTTTGCGTCGCCGCCACCGAAATTGTGTAATCGCCGCAGTTGAGAGTGGAAATACTATGCAGAAAACTGGAATCAAAATTTTCTCTTTGATCCAGAGCCAAAGTAATCCGGCATGCCGTCGCATCAATTGAACTTCCCCCGCCCCATATTTGCCCGGCGACGATAACGTCTCCGAGCAATTGATTTGCGGGGCCCAGTTCCATCATTCCACCGTTCTCGATTTTGATATTCTCCATCACGGAACCAGCCTCGCAGGAAAGCCATCCCGCCACCGTGGTGTCAAATGCGCTGCCGCCCCCGCCCGAGGTAACCCCGTCATTGGTGATAATATACTCATAGTGTACCCGTAACATACCGCCGGATTCGATCATGGTACCGGATGCAACACCCCCGTAAACCTGCATCGTTGCTCCGCTGCCGACTATCGTGCGATTCATGCGCCCCCCGACGCCGAGGATCAGCGAACCGTCGAAATTCAGATCGCTGACCTCGCCGATGATCGTGCCGCCACGGATCATCTCAACGGTAACCGAAGAACTTCCGATATTCGAAAAACCACAGAGCCATCCGCCCGGCATCAGCTTGACATCGGCGGCACCGCCTTGACTGCCGTCAATGCTCACAGAAGCGCCGTTGTTCACCGTAACGTCAGTCGCTTGTCCGGTGCCCTCAATACTCATCATCGCCGAAGTCAAAACCGTCTTGTTGGCAATGCTGTTGTTCATCACCCACATATTGCCGCCGTTGACCGCAGTGTTATAGGAAAACCCTCCGTCGATATAAAAATTGCCGCCAGTGGTAATGGTGGTGTCGTACACCATGCCGCCACCGGTCACGATCAGCACAACATACTCCCGACCGTCGCCGATAAAAAGGCCGGACTTAGATTCCGGCGGCCATACGTACAACGTGCTGACATAACTGTACTTTGCGAGCCCCTCCCCGCCGTGATCAAGGCCGAAGGCGAGATGTTCGACTTCGTGGGCGACGATGTCCACAATCCCGGCCGCCGACCCGCCGCCGTCGATGATCACAAAAGCGTTGTCGGCATGGTCGAGGTTCCCGGCGTCGATGGATTCGGCCACTCCGGCGAATTCGCCGTATGCCGTGAAGGCGTCGGTTTGGCCGATGAATACGGTGGAATAGTCGCCTCCGGACGGACGAGCGGTGACAAAAGAGACATTGCGGCCGGCATAGCGCGAATTGAGTTCGGCGGTGACCGCCGCGATTTCCACCGCGGTTTTTCCGGCGTCCGCCACTGTAACTAAGCCGATCGTCAGATTGAGATCGGCGTTGCGGTAGTTCGTCAGGGCACCGTCGAAATCGAGGTAAATCAGTTGCGGTTCGGAGAGGACGGGAGGAGCAATTTGAATTCCGCCGGAAGCAATCAATTGAGTATCCATGACCAATCCCTCGATCATTTTAAGGTTTCCCAAAATGCAATCAAGCAATGCTCCGGGATCCACCGGAAGCTGGATTTTAGGCCGTCTCAAAAGATATCTGTGCCCGGCAACGCCTTATCAACCCATAAAAGTGATTACCGCAAAGCCGGCAAAACAACTGTTTTTTCGCATATACAGCATCATGGTGAATTTATGACTCAATATCAATAGCACTGAAATTAAAACATACAAGTGTTTTCTTGTTTTATTTTGATTCGCCGGTCGGCAGGTTCACGGCGATGCGGCGACTCTCCTTGGATTCCCCGTGCGACGGCAAGGCGAAGCCCCTTTTTTCACTCCTGACGGCAGAGATCCTTGATCACTTCCCCGGCGATGATCAGGCCGACCACCGAGGGGACAAAGGCGACCGAACCGGGGATCTCCCGCCGCACCGTGCATTTGCGGGTTCCCGCCGGACAGACGCAGTGCTGCCGGCAGCTGATCGACAAATCTTCGAGAGGTTTGAGCGGAATCTCCTCGGAGTAGACCACTTTGAGTTTTTTGATCCGGAGATTGCGCAGCTCCTTGCGGATCACCTTGGCCAGCGGGCAGACTTTGGTCTTGCTGATGTCGGCGACCCGAAAGGCGGCGGGGTCGAGCTTGTTCCCGGCTCCCATCGAAGCGATGATCGGCACCCCGGCCGCCTTGGCACGTTTGACCAGTTCGAGTTTGCCGGTCACGGTGTCGATCGCGTCGACGACATAATCGTAGGCCGTGAAATCAAAGCGGTCGGCGGTCTCTGGCATGAAAAAGCACTGGTGCTTGGTGACTCGCGCTTCCGGATTGATTTCGAGAATCCTCGCTTCGGCGACGTCGACCTTGTACTCTCCGATGGTCCGGTGCGTGGCGTGGAGCTGGCGGTTGAGGTTGGTTAAACAGACCTTGTCGTCGTCGATGAGGTCGATATGGCCGACGCCGCTGCGCGCCAAAGCCTCCACGGTATAGCCGCCGACGCCGCCGACGCCGAAGACGGCGACCCGGCAGGCGGCAAGTTTCTTCATCGCATCGTGCCCCAGCAACAGTTGGGTCCGGGAAAATTGATCCAGCATTTTCACTCTTTCCAATTACATCATGAGAACTGCCATATTTTACCCCCGGCAAGTGGTTTTTGCAACCCCGGATCGCAAAATCCGGT
>CAZRFG010000110.1:0-10560 GCA_964599205.1 uncultured Victivallaceae bacterium | reverse complement strand
TGATAAGGATGACGGAGCTTGGCAATTTCATCCTTTATGTGGCACAGATGAAGTTGATGCGACTGTTGTAGGACTAAATACCATATGCGAAATCGACACAAGCATCTTGACGCTCGCTTTTCTGCCGCAAGGTTGGATAGCATGGCGAAGGCACAAAGGGGAAGAATGGCAAAAATCACCCCAATGAAATTTGAGAAAATGGTATTATTCGGGAAAATTTATTTTATATAAATGAATTCAGGGGCAACTGGTTCCATTCAGTAGAAGTCATTTAAAATAAATGGATTAATAGATATATTTCTCTGAGAAGGTCAATTGAGGTGGAAAAGGAGATAGCGGCAAGGAATGCTTAAGCGGCCACCGGCATTGGAGATGGGATTTATTTTGCTGAGATTATTTATTGAATGGCATTAATTTAGCCGAATTTGAACAGCCGAATAACTGAATGGACCCAATTCAAGATAAATAATAGTGTTCAACAATTGACTTCAGGTGTATTATGTACTATGTCTTCGTTACTTTTGCTTGTCTTATCATTATTTCTGGATGTACTGATAGCGAAGTCAAGCCGCGTTGGCAAACTCTTCAGGAAATGCGGGGGAAAGATAATTATGCAGAGCAGCTTGCATCATTGGAATATATTTATCATAAAGGGGGCATTGATCCCAATAAGTCTTCAACAGCTCATTGGGATTTCTGGATATATTGGGTTTTTCTTGGAAAAAAATACCCGCCTGCACACTCTTCGTTAATGCAAGTGCGAGATAATATGACTGCGCGTTTTTTAAAAGAAAAAAACATAATGCTGGCAAAAGATATTTTTTATATAAATGAATTACTTGAGCAAGATGATAGTTCCATAAAAATGTATGAAAAAGTAAAGGATGATGTTGATCCATTTTCCAAAAGAAATCTTTTCGATGAAGCAATCGAAGCACTCCACAGGCAAGAGCGATATGATTTGATCGTAGACGTAATAAAGGATCCTCGCAAAGAATATGAAGGAATTCTCGCTCGTCAGCAAAGACTTCAAAATGACAACGAGAACATGCGCAATATTTACGTCTCCCAATGTGTTATATTGCGCGATACCGCAAAGTACTTAAAGCGAAACGAAGATGCCAAGTGGATTACGCAAAATGCGATACGTTACGGCAATACGCAAAAGTACAAAGACGCCCTGTTGGATCCAAGGCAAGATAAGGACGGCGTAAAGTAAAAGCCGAGATCGGTTCACTGATTCAAAAGGCAATGCGGTACACCATCCTTTGTTAGCCGACGCAAAAACATATAGCGGGCTGGAGCGGAAATTTTACGCGGATTCCTTGCAAGTTCCATATCAGGAAGATATCGTATTGTTCAGGGTAATGGGGCTCGTTCCATTCACAAAAGCAGGATTCATTTACCGGTTATGATGATGAAACAATTTTTAAGGTGCCCCTTTTTTGCAATTGTAACTATTGCGATTGTAATATGTAATTCCGGGTGTGTTTATTTCAGAGATGACAGAGTGAATTATTATTTTACTATTCATTCTCAAGAAATTATAGATAAAAATGATTACTCCGAAAAGGTGTTCCTTGTCGTAAAGAAAACATGCGAAAAGTATGATTTTAAATATCTAGGGCTCAGAGACCAAGATGGCAAAGAAAAAGCTTATTTGTTTTACAACAAATCAATGAATATTCCTTGTTATTATACATGGGATTCTATGCGTATTACAATTAAAACTCAACCATGCTGGCGCGCAGGAGATGTGTTTCTGGCTTTTTTGGATGCGTTACGCGATGAGTTACGGAAAAATGGATTTAAATATCAATATGAGCGAAAGCTTTTTCCTATACTTTTCGGTGGAGTTGTTAATTTTTCTGGTGAATTTGTAACAGAAAATGATGAATTCGCGACTGAATATCACCAAGAAGAAATATAAATTGAATTGATGATGGGATGTTTTGGATTGATAGGGAATTGATACTTGGATTTATAATTAAAGAGAAATAAGTACCATTCAAGAAATTGGTGGCAGATTACAATTGCAAGTTGAACGATCTTTCAATAAAAAGTTGTCCAGCCAAGGGGGCATGCGCAAAATGACCATTTCTTCACAAGATTTTTTAAGTCGTGTTCATAGTCGCTTTAATTTTCTTACCGAAAAATTTGGTTTTGAAGAAAGCACAGGAAACCATGGTAACGAGTCAATTGTTTTTGCAAAATATTGTACTGAAGACTTAATAATATGGATTATTTATGGTTGTCCTGAATTTCGTCCCGAACTGACATTTGTCATATATGGAGAAGATTGCTTATATGACGATTTTTTTCGCCTTGACGAATTTGATGAAAAATTCTTTGATGAATACAAAGGGTTTGGGAAATTCAAGGATACGGTTGAATATGACTTGACCTATCTTGACGTTTTTCTAAGAAAATATCTATCTTATATTATTAAAAATTTACCTGAGATATACCGTAGATTGTGCGCGAATGGCCATATGGGATTTGATGGAGTTGTGCGTCCTTTTAAAATAGAGGAAAAGAAAAAATGGTGGAAGTAGGATTGATGAGAGTGGGGAATTGGTCTGCCATGCCATTTTTCATATCCGTTGTCCGCCGTTCTATTCTTTGAAATTATCGTGCTCAGATTACAATTACAAGTGCGCTGCTTCGTTTTTTTGAAAACGCGTTAATCTCTGTTTGAAATTGTTGTTTATATGAAATTTAGGAGTTATTTGTCACGGGTAATATTCATAATAAGAGAAAACCGCTAAAGGTCATTGCAATAGGAATTTTTATGAAACAAAAGAATCAAATGCGACATTATATAGAAAGAAATAAAAAGCTGTTAGTATTGGCGACATTAATAACTATTCTTTTATTGTTTTTAATATACCCTTGGTTATATGCGAAGGTTGAATATGGCACAGCTGGTTCAATGGAGGGATTAAGAGAAAAGCTTAATATACGAGAAAATTTTCTTTTTAAGCATTGGCCCGCAAAAGACATTCATTATCTCTACTATAGATATGGAAGTATTTGGAATTTAACTGTCATAGGGGAATTGGATTCTGATGGAACCGAGACATTGAGAAATTGTCATTCAATAAAGCGAAATTATAGTGGAGATTTCCCATTAATGAACACGCTATATGATAGTTTCCCGGAAGATGCTCTACAAAAGTTCAACCTTAAGATGACAGAGAGCACATCCGGAACCAAACTCTATGCCTTTTCCACTGGCCAGCAAAATGAAAACTATCGTTTGTCGGGACATGACGGCTATGATTATGACATGTATATCAATCTGCAAACCGGATACTTTTTACTTCGTCTTTATTTAATGCGTTAAGTTGACTAAATTGAATCGGAATGATAGGTGTTTTCTATCGTGCCATGCTTAGTAGAATTTCTTTGGCATTTGAACAAAAGGAGCGGGGCCAGAGGTTTCATTCCACATCGAAATCGAAGTAGGTGTCGGGGTATGGCTCATCCTTGAACCGGAAATGCCACCATTCGGTGTCGAGTTGGACGAATCCGGCCTTTTCCATGGCTTCCTTCAGAATCATTCGATTGCGGCGCTGTTCCGGCGTGATTTGCGTCGAGTCCGGGTGGGACACTTCGTCGAAAAGGTCGAAGGTCCCGCCCATGTCCACCGGAGTGCCGTCCATTCGCGCCAGCGTCAGGTCGATGACGCTGCCGCGGGAGTGGCCGGACCGGGCGTCGATGTAACGGCCTTTCAGCAGATCTCCTTTGGTCAGGCTGGGAAAGAATGCCTTTTCTCCCGGCGCTTCGGGATCGTTGATCCAGCGGACGAAGTGGGTGACCGCCTTCTGCGGGCGGTAGGCGTCGTAGACCAGAATGCGGTAACCCTGCCGGCGAAGGCCTTTCGCGGCTTGGGCGAGCGCGGCGGCGGCTTCCCTGGTCAGTACCGGTTTCGGGGCATGGTAGCCGTCGATCGGAGTTCCGACGAAATTATAGGAGGTTACATAACGGATGTCGAATACCGGATCGGGAATGACATCCGCGATGTAAACGAAACTTTCCGGAATCTTCGCCGTCCGGGACGGGACGCAAGTACATCCGGCCGAATACAAGAGGGAGGCCACTGCAAAGACCGCCGCCAACCCCTTTAAAATCGTTTTCCCTGGCATTTTTCTATCCGTGTCCTTCATTTGCCTTTGCCGCCGGAAGCGTGGGTTGAGCGACCGCGCGCGGATTCAAGATACAAATTTCACAGCCGCAACAGTCGCGGCAGCGGCAGCAGCGTCGCCGCGATCCAGGTGGCCGGGGGATCGAGCAGCAGGAAAAGCATTGTGCCGATGATCGCGCCGCAGTAAAAAAGCTGGGCGTCCGGCGCTTTGAAGCCGTGACGCAAGTTGCGCAACGCGAACCAAAGCCCGAGCGGCAGCAGCACCAGCGCCCACGGCCAGTTGAAGGCCATCACCCCCGCCGTCAGCCAGAACGGCAGCAGGTTCATAAAATGAAATTTGCCCCTGCCGTCCGGCAGCGCCAGCAGCACCAGCAGCGGCAGCAAGCCGATCGCGTAATCGGTGAAAAACTGCCGGTCGGCCAGATAGTCGGCGGCGCTCCAGGCCAGCATCACCGCCGCCGCGCCGAGTTCGATCGCGGCAAAGTGGGTGGTCACGCCGGGCAGCCGCCCGACCCAGAAGCGCGCCAGCAGATAGATGCCGCCGAGAACGGCGAGCCCGAGCGGGAGCTGGGGAATCGATCTCGCCTGGCGGCTCCAACGGTCCATCGCCGCCGCGCCGTCGGGCTGGTGCGATTCGCGCGGCACCGCCGAGGTCGGCAGCGAGTAGAGGATCGGCAGCGCGCCCGGCGCGAGCAAGGGATCGCTGTCGTCCTGCTGCAAGGCCACCAGCCGCCGGTCAAGTTCCCCCAGGTCGACCGAGAGTTTCTCCGGCGACGGGCTCCGGGCCAGCAGCGACCCGTTGCTGCCGGGCAGCCGGATGCTTTTGCCGGGGAAGGGCAGCGACCCGTCGTCGTATTCCTGCGGCACGATCAGCACCCCGCCCGCCGCCAGCAAATGTTCGGTCAGATAATTGAGCAGTTCCCGTCGCGCTTCGGGCCGGCTGGCCGGGAGTTCGGCGATGAAAATCAGGTCGTATTTGCGCCCGGCTTGCGCCTGGCGGCGGAGATATTCGGGAAAGGTGAACTGCTCCTTGCCGTAGGCGCCGGCATTGAGATAGATATCGACCTCGTCGACCCAGCGGAACGATTTGAAGTGCTCGGTCACGGTGGCCGGAATTTCGCCGAGGAAGAGGACCTTTTGCTCCTGCTTGCCGGAGAGCACTGAGGCGATCAGCGCCGAGGCCTCGAACCGGGTGAGGTCGCGGGGCAGTTTGTAATGGCGGGCGGCGGTGATCAGTTCGCCTTCGTTTTCGGACGAGCCGGAATAGGCGTCGATCCGGCCGCCGCTGTTGCCGCTGTAGGATATCTGATGGCCGAATACCGCGCCCAGCAACACCGTGAACGCAATCAGGAAAATCACCGGAATCAGTTTCGCCGGACCGCCGGCGAAGTAGGTCCAGATCAGAAACGCCGACGCCGCCAGCGCCGCGATGCTCCAGCGCATCAGCGCCGGATTGAAGAGCAGGTCGATGCCGCCGAAATAGAGCCCCAGCACCACCAGCGTCAGGGTCATGCCGAAGATGCCGCGGAAAAGGCCGCTTTTGCCGCCCGGCGCCAGCGCCGCGACGCCTCCGGCCGCCAGTCCGCACAAAACGGCCGCCCCCCAGGGGACGAAGATCAGATAGACCAGTCCGATGAGAGCCCACCGCCAGCGCCGGTGCACCAGCACCGTTCCGGCGGCGGCGGCCCCCAGCGCGACCAGCAGAAACGCGGTATTCCGGCAGGAGTATAACCCGATCGAACTTGCCAGTCCGACCCATAGCGCGGTCAGGAATGATGTTAGGATGATGATAAAGTTGTTCATTGCGCTCAATATAACGGGTTTTTGCGGAAAATCAATTGGGGCGAATTGAAAAAAGTGCGATATGGCGTTATTTTAAAGTACGTTCAAGGCACTTCCGGCGCCGATCGCACGGGAGTTCGCCGCACCTGATTTTAACAGGGAGAAAATCGGCTATGATGATGGAACCGAAAGAGTTTACGATCGAGCGGCTCGGCGAGGCGAAGATCAAGTCCCCGCTGCGCTCGGTTGATTTTATTGACGATGAATCGACCATCGCTTTTCCGAGCGATGTGCGGGAGTTGACCGAGTACGCCAAGCGCAAACAGCCGGTTCCGGCCTTTGAAGAGGCCGGTCCGCGCGCCAAAATTTTCCACGATCCGGCCTGGAGCAAGGCGGCGGTGCTGACCGCCGGCGGGCTCTGCCCCGGCCTCAACGTGGTGGTCAAGTTCCTGACCCGGACGCTGCGCCAGCAGTACGGAGTGCCGATGGTTTACGGCATCAAGTACGGCTACCGCGGGCTGATCCCGGATTACAAGCTTGAGCCGGTCATCCTCGGCGAAGACAATATCGATGCGATCCATGAGGGCGGCGGCACCATTCTCGGTTCGTCGCGCGGCCGCCAGGATGAGGAAGTGATGGTCGATACGCTGGTGCGGATGAACATCAACCTCCTTTTCTGCATCGGCGGCGACGGCACGCTGCGCTGCGCCCACGACATCGTCCGGGTGATCCGCGAGCGCAAGCTGGCGATCAGCGTGGTCTGCATCCCCAAAACCATCGACAACGACATCGGCTTCATCGACAAGTCGTTCGGCTTCGAGACCGCGGTCTACGCCGCCGGGCTCTTCGTCACCGCCGCCCACAACGAGGCGGAAGGGGCCTACAACGGGGTCGGTCTGATCAAAGTGATGGGCCGCGACAGCGGTTTCATCGCCGCCCACACCACGCTGGCCAACTCCCACATCAACTACTGTCTGGTGCCGGAGAAGCCCTTTACGCTTGACGGCATCGGCGAGGGCTCGCTGCTGGTCAACCTCGAAAAACGCCTGCTTGAGCGCCAGCATGCGGTGATCATCGTCGCCGAGGGGGCGGGGCAGAACCTTTTCCAGAATCACTCAACCCGCACCGACGCCTCGGGCAACGTGCTTCACGACGACATCGGACTGCTGCTGAAGGACAAGATCATCGAGTATTTCAAGAGCCGCGACATCGAGATCAACCTCAAATACTTCGATCCGTCCTACACCATCCGCAGCGGTCCGGCGCGCGGCACCGACGCGGTGTTCTGCACCATGCTGGCCCAGAACGCGGTTCACGCCGCGATGGCCGGCCGGACCGATATGGTGGTCGGGCACTGGCATGACGCCTTCACCCACGTGCCGATTTCGCTGGCCACCCGGACCCGCAAAAAGATCGACCTCAAGAGTCAGCTCTGGACCAGTGTGAGTTCAACCGTCAGGCTTTGATATGCGCAACTCTCTGATTAAAATTGCCGCCTCGATCGACGAATTGCTGGCGGCGGACCCGTTTCCCGACGCCGTCCGCCCGGCTTTTCTCGCCCGCGCGGTGCGCGATTACCCCTGCCGCGGCGGCAAGCGGCTGCGACCGGCGCTGGCGGTGTGGTGCTGCCGGCTGCTCGGCGGCTGCGACCGCGATGTCCTCTTTCCGGCGGCTGCGCTGGAGGTCTGGCACAATTGGACGCTGGTTCACGACGACATCATCGACCAGGACGTATTTCGTCGCGGGGTGCCGACTTCGCACACCGCGCTGGCGGCGGCGATGGCCGAATACCGGCGCGAAGGCCGGGATGCCGCCCGGCTGGGCGAAAACTTCGCCATTCTCGCCGGCGATTTACAGCAGGCGTGGGCCAATGATCTTCTGCTTCGCGCCGCCTCGGTGGGCGTCCGTGAGGACGTGGTGCTGGCGATTTCCAACCGGATGCAGCGTCTCGGCGGGGTCGAATTGATCTCCGGCGAGGCGCTCGACATCGAGTTTTCGCTGCGGCCGGTCGAGTCGATCCACCCGTCCGAAGTGATCGAGATGTTCCGCCTCAAAACCGGCGCGCTGCTGCGGCTTGCCGCCGAAGCCGGCGCGATGGTGGCGCTGGGCACCCCCGACTTCAACGACGAACGGGTGCGCAAGCTCGGCGAATTCGGCGAACTCGCCGGTGTGGCGTTCCAGCTTCGCGACGACGAACTCGGAATTTTCGGCGAACAGGCCAAACTCGGCAAAATGATCGGCAACGACCTCAAGGAGGCCAAACCGACAGTACTGTTGCTGACCACCTTGAGCCGGCTGGAACCGGCCGGCCGCGAAGAACTCCTCGGCTTCCTCCGCCGCGAGAGCTACAGCGAACTCGAAATCGGCCGCGTCCGCGAGTTGATGCGTTCCTCCGGCGCCGCCGACGAAGTCGCCGCGCTGGCCCGCCGCTATGCCAATGAAGCGCGTGCCATCCTCGGCGCATTCCCGTCCGGCAGAGTCCGCAACTACCTCGAGGATCTGGTCGAATACCTGGTCAGCCGCGACAAGTGATCACTTGAACCGCAACCGCCCGCAATTGCGGCAGCGCGGAAACAGGGTCATGGCGGACGGCGCTTTGCCGCAGTTGGGACAGCGTCCGGTCAGATGGTGTTGCCGCCGGAACCGGGCGTTTCTGACGCCACGGACGATCATGGGGATACCAAACCCGAAGAGATACATCCCCACCAGAGGCAACCATGGATGGGCGTGGTTCCGGAAGATCATTCCTCCGATAGCGATCAATGCAAACCAAACGAGAATGCTGATTTCCGATTTTCGATTCAGCCGGTGGTAAAGAAAGAGATGATTCCGGGTTGGCAGCGTCGCTTCTGGCAGGGGCGGCAGCGTCGCCAGGAGTTTCACTCCACAGCGGTTGCAGTTGCCGGTCGCGTTGACGAGGTCGCTTTGCAGCGTCTTGCCGCAGACCGGACAATGCGGCGGCGGATTCGGGAAAGCCATGACCCGGAGCCCGAGCCCGACCGCGAAAATGCTGCATCCTAAGGCGAGACATTCCCGGCCGAAGAGTTGCAGCGCAGGGAAAAAATCACCGGCCAGTCCGCCCAACAGCATTCCGCCGAAAAAAGCTCCGACTGGCAACAGAAACGGCCACAAGCAAAGCGGCGATGCCGGCGGCAGAGCGATCAGCGAGTCCGGATAAAACGGCGCTTCCGTCTGCGGTGCGAAAATTTCTTCGTCGCAGGCCGGACAATGCCGGCAACCGAGCACCAGTTCCAGGTTCGGCAGTCGCGATTTGCACGCGGGACAGCGCGGCCGGTTCCAGTCCCGCAGGGTTGCCGCGCCGATATAGCTGACGACAAAAACTCCGGTAGCGATGGCGATGGTGAAAATATCCGCCCCGAAAATTCCGCCGGTCATCAATGCCGCTCCCGCCGCCAAACAGAAATAGGCGGCGAGGTGGCGGATGCGGCGGTTGCGGCTTGTCGTTTCGGCGGCAAAGCGGAGGCGATCGAGTGGTTCGAACATCGGGAGCCTTTCCTGATTTCGTCTGCGGCGCGAAAGTGATGGTCCATACTTAAAACAAATATATTGCCGGATTGAGCAAAATCCAGTTTTTCCCGGTGAAAATTTTCTCCGAAATAAAAACGGATGATTCTTGTAATATTCCGGATGGGAGATTATATTAAAGTGTCAAACGCCAAGATGGAGAAATCGACACGATGAAGAGAGCAATTGACGAATTTATGGCGGCCTTTCCGCACGAAGGCCTGACGTTTGACGACATCTCACTGATCACGCTTTACGCGGATTTCCTGCCCGACCAGGCTGACATTTCCAGCCGCTTTTCCCGCAATGTCAAGCTCAACATTCCGTTTGCCAGCGCGGCGATGGACACTGTCACCGAGAGCAATATGGCGATTGCGATGGCCCGCCTCGGCGGCATCGGGGTGATCCACAAGAACCTCACCGTCGACCGCCAGGCCGACGAAGTCCGCAAGGTCAAATATTATCTCAACGGCATCATCCGCAATCCGGTGGTTTTCCGCCCCGACCAGACCGTCGAGGAAATGCTCAATGAAAAACGGGCCCGGAAATACTCTTTCTCCGGTTTCCCGATCGTCGACGATCAGGGACGCTTGATCGGCATCGTCACCGCCCGCGACATCAAATTCCTGAGCGACCACCGGGTCAAAATCGGCGACGTGATGGCCCGTAATCCGGTCTCCGCGCCGGACGGCACCTCGATGCAGCAGGCTTACAACGTGATGCTTGAGCACAAAGTCGGCAAGCTCCCGATGGTCGACGGCGAAGGCCGCCTGACCGGCCTTTACAGCTTCCTCGACGTCAAAACTTTGATGGCCAAGGAAGAGCCCGATTACAACCGCGACGCGCGCCATCAGCTCCGGGTGGCCGCCGCGGTCGGTCCTTATGACGAAGCACGGATTGCGGCGCTGGTCAATGCCGACGTCGACGTGCTGGTGGTCGATACCGCCCACGGGCATACCCGCGGGGTGATCGAGACGGTGGCCTTGATCAAGCGCAACTACGGCGACCGGGTCGACGTGGTCGGCGGCAACATCGCCACCGCCGAAGCGGCCAAAGCGCTCGCCGACGCGGGCGCCGACGGCATCAAGGTCGGCATCGGGCCCGGT
>CAZRFG010000109.1:0-10567 GCA_964599205.1 uncultured Victivallaceae bacterium | reverse complement strand
ACCCGGTCGTATTCGAGTTCGAAGTTCTGAACTTTGCTTTCGCTCAGGACGTCCACTCCGGCCCCCTGGCGGACCGCTTCGCGGAGCGCCTGGGCCAAGGCCAGCTCCCGGGCCGCCTGCGGCTCGCCGCCGGCGGTGGCGGATACCTCGACTTCGGCGGCGAAGACGCCCATTCCCAGCACCAGTCCGAAAAGTCCGGCCAACAGTTTTTTCATCTCTGCAATTCTCCGGTTAAGGCAGCACATCGACTTTGCCTTCGATGGTTTTGATCTCGGTTTTGCGCATCTGGTCGGGCTGGTCTGACGACTCTTTGGGCCTGGCGTCCGCCGGCGCCTGAGCGGCGCGGCCCTCGGCTTCGACGACATCGCCGTCGAAGTCGACGATCTTTTCGCCCAGAAGCTCGGCGAGTTCGGCGAGGTTCAGCCGGAGTTTGACCACCGCGATGGCGTCATCGCCGGAACCTTCCCAGTTGAAGCCGACATATTCGGCTCCCATCAGCGCGCCGATCACGGTCGATTTGACTTTGTCGGATTTGAGGACGAAGTTTTCGACTTTGGTATTGCTCTCGAGCGTGAAGCCGCCGATCCGCTTGTAAAGATTCTTGTAGGCGTCGATTTCCGCCGCCCGCAGCGCCGCCAGCTTGCGGGTGTTGGCCGGCGTGGAGGAGGCAAAGGCGGTCCGCCGGATCGCCTTGTCGGGGAATTTGTCGAGCTTGAATTTATCGGTATCGACGATGTCCTTGATCCGGCTCAGCTTCAACACCGCGGTGACCTGGGCGATGTCGTTTTTGGGGTCGTATTTCTCGAGGTATTCGATGCCCTTGATGGTGCGCTGGCCGGTTTTGCTCTCGGTGGTGGCGGGATCTTGCCCGTCGGAGAGGTCGGTGACCTCTTCGACAAAGCGGATTTTGACGCCGTAGACGGTTTCCACAATGCTCCGCTCGGCGAGGATTTTGGCGGTATTGATCGAGTTCAACTTGCGGTTGTCGGCCGAAACGGCGAAACAAACGCCCGCTACAAGCAGAGTCAACAGTCGCTTGGTTTTCATTTTTCCCCTTCGCCCGTTTTGGGCGGGTTGGTTTTCGACGCTTCGGGAGGCAGCACGTGCTCCAGGTCGAGTTTGAATTTGGCATCGTCGGAAGTCCGGGACACTTTGCCCTTGAGGTATACGGTGCGCGCGGCCGGCTGGCCGGGGGTCAGGTCGGCTTGGTCGACGGTGACCTTTTCCACCTTGACCGCCAGTTTGCCGCCGCCCCGGTCCAGGACTTTCGCCTTGACGTAAATGTCCTTGCCGTCATATTTCGGCAGGTCGAGGATCTGGGCGACCACCTGACGGTTGATCTCCTTGAGCTCGGCGCTTTGCCGTTCGCGCAACTCCGCCGCGCCGCCGCGGCAGAAGAGCGGCAGCGACAGCGCGGCAACAAACCAAAACTGCACCATATTCATGCCGGTCTCTCCGCTCCGGTCAATTGCCGAGGTCGACGCCGGAATTGGCGCTCGATTTGCCTTCGGCATTGTTTTTGACGTCGATGTTGGCATTGTTGATGGTCGAGTTTTTGACCGTCGCGCCTTTGACGTTGATGCCGGAGTTGACCGTTGAACCGTCGCGGGCGGTGTTTTCGACATTCTGGTTGAAATTGCGGATGGTGCTGTTTTTGATCATCGCATTGGAGGCGTCGACTCCGGAATTGATGTTCGACTTGTCGGTGGCGATATTGGTCACCTGGGTGTTGGTGTTGGTCACCGATTTACCGACAATGACGGCGTTGGTGGCGTCGACCCCGGAATTGATGTTCGACCCGCCGACGGCGGTGTTTTTGACGTCGGTGTTGGTATTGGTGATGGTCACCTTGCCGAGCTGGGCATCCTGGGCGTTGATGCCGGAGTTGATGGTCGACTTGTCGGTGGCCTGATTGATCACCTGGGTATTGGTATTGGTGAGCGTAGCGTTGCGGATCTGGGCGTTTTCGACGTTGACGCCGGAGTTGATGACCGATTTGTTGAGCGCGGTATTGGAGCCGCCGGTATTGGTGTTTTCGATGGTCGAATTCTTGATCAGGGCATTGTTGGCGTTGACGCCGGAGTTGATGGTCGAACCGTCTTTGGCGGTGTTGGTCATGTTCTGATTGAGATTGGTGACCTTTGACTGTTCGATCCTGGCGTTGTCGGCCTGAATCCCGGAGTTGATTTTGGAACGGTTGAGAGCCTGGTTGGTGACATCGGTGTTTTCGTTGCGGATGGTGGACTCCTTGATGGTGGCGCCGCGGGCCTGGATCCCGGAGTTGACGCTCGATGCACCCTTGGCTTCGTTGGTAACGCCCTGATTTTTGTTGATCACGGTCGAGTTCTCGACGGTGGCGGCGGGGCCTCCGGCAGGCGGCAGCGCGATGACCGGGAGCGCGAAAATGCCGGATAGAATACTGAGGAGAAGTGGCAGGTTTTTCATTTTTTTGTCCTTTCCTTCAAACGCGAGGATCTTGAGGATACGGTTACCATTGCACAGGTTTGAGCGGAGCAAGCGGAGCTTCCTTTCGCGGTTTGGTTTCGTTCGCCGTGGCCGCGGCGGCGGGTTCCGGCGACGGAGCCGGAGCCGTGGCGTTGGCGGACAGCTCTTTGCCGATCCGGTTGATCATGTCGACCGGATCCTGCTGGTCCGGGAAAAGCTGGTTGGCCTGGCGGTACGCCTCGCGGGCCTCGGCGAGCTTGCCGGCGGTGTAGAGGGCGTCGGCCCGGGCGATGGCGTCGTTGTAGCGGGCGGCTTTCTGCTGGGTTTCGGAACTTGCGGCCGGGGCGGCGGCGGTTGCCGGAGCGGGGACGGCGGCGCGGGCGGTCTGGCGGGCGAATTCGCGGTTTCGCGCCGAAGCGGCGTCGAGCGGGACTTCGGCCCACAGCTTGACGAAGAGTTTCGCCGGTGAATCGCATTTCGCTTTCTGCATCTCCTGGTCGATGATCGCCTTTTCCGCCGGCGTCATTGTCGAGCTGCCGCGGTCGAGGCCGTCGCAGCCGTGGAAATAAAGGTAGTCTTTGAGATAGACGTTCTGGTTGGCCTGGTCGAGGCCTTTGAACTCGTCTTCGATCCGGGCGATCATCGCGGTGTCCGGACCCATGCCCTCGACGCAGCGCCAGTAGGGGACGTCGAAATACTTGCCCATCACTTCGAGCGTGCTCAGCTCGACCAGCAGCCGCAGCGCCTGGTACTTGCCCTGTTTCTGCTGCAGCGAGTACTGGAACGACAGGCCCGAGCCCTGGAAGAAATAGCCGACGCCCCAACCGAGCTTGGTCTTGCGGATGTTGGCGGAGTTGATCGCCTGGATGCCGGGCATGTAAGCCTGGGTCCGGTAGTCGAGCAGCTGAAGATCGAGGGTGATCCGGGAAATGCTCGACTCGGCGTCGTAGGCGGCGGCGCCGTCCTGCGAATATTTGGAGCCGAAATCGCCTTTCTGGATGTTGACATCGCCCTTGAGCTCGCGGCTTTTTTCGATCAGGTCCTTGTCGAATTCGGTGATGCCGCCGGAGAGCACGATCTGCGGCAGGGTGCGGGAGATGTTGCCGCCGGTGTTGGCTTCGTTGATCACATAGGTGGGATCGTAGGGAATGTAGACGACTTTGCGGCCGATTTTGTTGAGCGCGGAGATCAGCAGTTTGGAGATGTCGTCGGGGAGTTCCTTTTCGGCGGTCTGGTTGGAAATGACCTTGCTCTGGACCCGCACCTCGGCGATGTTGTAGGCTTCCAGCATTTTGCCGAAGGTTTTGAGCGAATCGTCGTAAGGCGTCTTGCGCGCGGTCATGCTCTCGGCCATCTGCTGGTCCATCTCTTCGACTTCGGCGTTGGAGGTCTTGCCGAGAAACCAATCCGCCATCGCGCATCCGGAAAGGGAAAGCGCGAGCGCGGCCGCGGCGGCCGCCGGAATCACCGATTTTGTCCGTTTTTTCATTACCATGCCTCAGGATTGGATTTGACGGTTTGGTACTTTTCGAGTTTCTTCTGAATCAGCCCGATGCGCTCGCGCACTTTGGCGTCGGACCCATTGAGCTCGGCAAGCTGCCGGTAGGCGAGCAGTGCTTTTTTGTAGTTGTCAAAGCTGAAATCGGCGGCTTCGGCGGCGGCGAAAAGGGCTTCGGCGGCCTGCGTCCGCTCCTGATAACTGAGTTCCGAGCGGCGGCGGTCCTCGATCACCGCCTTGATTTTGCCGATCATTTCGACCGGGTAGGGTTCGCCCTCGAAAAGGCGGTTGGCGGCGGTGAATTCGCGGAGCGCCTCGTCGTATTTCCGGTCCGCCCAAAAGCGGTTGCCGGAAGTGACGAACTGGTTGAAGGCGGCGATTTTTTCCTGCTGTTGCTGCTGCTGCCGGGCCTGTTCGCGGGCGGCGTCCCCGGCCCGGGCGGCTTCGTTCCGGCGGGCGGCTTCGGCGCGTTCCTGTTCGTCGCGGGCGCGGTTGCGCCGGTCGATCAGGACCCGCAGCGCGGCCTTTTCCAGCGGCACGCTCTGCCACAGCGCGAGATAAAGGGCGGCGGTCGAATTCGCCTGAAAAGAACTCATCGCATTGCGCAAAACGGTATCCTCGTCGCGCGAAAAGACCGGGTTGGCGCGATCGATGCCGTTGTAGCCGTGGAGGAAGAGCAACTCTTTGATCCGCAACTGCTGCTCCGCTTTCTGGAGCGACAGGAACCGGGTCTGCTGCCGGGCCGCGAAGTCGGCGTCCGGAGCCGCCCCCTTGATGCAGCGCCAGTAGGGAACCTCAAAGTACTTGCCGAGCACCTCCATCACGCTGTACTCGACCAGCGTCCGCAGCGCGGCGTAAGTTCCCTGCTTGAGCGCTATGCCGTAGTCAAAGGATCCCCCGTTGCCCATATAGTAGCCGTAGACGCCCCAGCCGAGCGTGCTGCGTTCAAGCAGGATTGAATTGGAGGCGATCACACCGGGGAAATAGCTCTGGGTGCGGTAGTCCATCAAGTTGAGGTCGAGCGTCAGCCGCGAGTAGTTCCCGGTCGCTTTGAGGTGGCCGCCGCCCTGGGCTCCGGCCCAGCCGCCGGCCGCTTCCGCTTCCCGGGATTTGTCGAAGAGATCCTTGTCGAAGCCGGTGATGCCGCCGTCGAGCACGATCTGCGGGTAGATTCGGTTGATGACGCCGCCGGTGATGCTCTCGTCGACGAGATATTGGGTGTCGTAAGGGATGAATTTGAGCTGGGGCCCGATTTTGCCGATGGTCGAAGCGATCATCGCGTAGAGGTCGCTGGGCAGGTTTTTCTCGGCGGTTTCGTTGCCGATGTTTTTGCTCTGGATGGTGGTGACCGGAATGTTGTAGGCCTGGAGCAGCAGGCCGAAATCCTTCAGCGACTGCTCGAACACGGTGGTCCGCTTTTCCGCCTTGATGCCGCGGTCGAGTTCGGCGACCTCCTGGTCGTCGATCCTGCCGGTGATCCATCCGCAGGAAGAGGTCAGGACGGCGATCGCCAGAACCGCCGCCGGCCGGACCAGACGGGATTGAAAAGATGATGCTTTCATTCCACAAAGGTCTCCACTTTGCGCACCCGCGGATCTTTGACCTTGACGTCGCCGGCGGAGCCGCCCTTTTCCAGCACCCGGTTTTTCTCGCCTTCGCCGACGTGGACGTGGAGGGTGCCGGTATTGTCCACCCCGCCGCTTTCGGAATAGGTTTTGGAGAGATTCCGGTTCTTCAGTCCGGCCACCGTGCCGCCGCCGACGGTGGTGTTGACTTCGCGGACGGTCGAACTCTGGACCTCGACGTTGCCGACGCTCGCCGCGCGGCCTCCGGCGGGGGCGAAGACCGAGCTCGGCCGGGCCTGGTCATTGGATTTGGAGAGGGCGCCGCCGCCGACCGAAATGGTGCCGATTTTGACCGATTTGTTTTCGGCGTCGATATCCTGCCGGACGTCGGTGGAGAGTTCGCGATGGGTGATCGCACCCTTGATCAGCGCGGCTTCGACGGTGGAGTTGGCGGCGTTGATGTTCCCCTGATAGGAGGATTTGACGGTCGAATCCCGGATTTCGGTTGCGTCGACGCCGGTCCGGACCGCGGCGTGGTCGGCATTGATGTTGGCGCGATTGTCGACCGTCACGGTCGAGGAGTTGATCCTGGCGTTGTCCGCCTTGATGCCGGCGGAGACTTCGGACCGGTTGTCGGCGCGAACTTTGCCGGAAAAGGTGTTGCTGAGGGTCGAAGCGCGGACGTCGGCCCCGCGGGCCTGGATGCCGGTATTGACGCTGGAGTTGCCGCGGGCCTCGATGGTCGCATTGCGGTTGGTGTTGCTGATGGTGGAGTCCCGGATCTCGGGGCCTTCACTTTTGGGCAGCGCCGAAACGGAGCAACAAGCGGCTGTCAGGCAAATTGCGAGAACGCATCTGGTCATGATCACTCACCGTCTTTCACAAAAAATTTTTTGCGTCGATCGGAAGCTCGCCATCTCGTCTATGTCAATAAGATAACCATTTTTCGCCGATAGTCAAATCGATTCGGCGAAAGCTCACCACGCCGGAGCGCAAACCACCCGGAACCCGATGTTGCGCCGTCCTTTTTTGTAATTGTAAGCGTACCGGGCGGAGCTTTGCAGATCCTCCGGCTTGCTGGTGTAGGAACCGCCGCGGGCGACTTTGCGGTTGTCGGGGTCGGCGTCGGGCCCGGCCGGGTCGACGGTGTCGCCGACCGCGAAGATGTCGCCGTACCAGTCGTTGCACCACTCCCAGACGTTGCCGTGGCAGTCGTGCAAGCCCCAGGCGTTGGCCGCGAGTTCCCCGACCGGATGGGTTTTGCCGTCGCTGTTAATTTCGCCGTAGGCATATTTCGGCAGCGCTTCGACCTGGTCGCCGAAGCTGTAGGCGCGGTCGCCGCCGGCCCGGCAGGCGTATTCCCATTCGGCCTCGGTGGGCAACCGGTATTCGTATCCTTTGGGCAGGCGTCCCGCGGCCTGTTCGACGCCGGTGAGCCAGGTGCAGAAATTGCGGGCGGTGCGCCAGGAGATCGAGGTCATCGGACGGCTGCCGGCGAAGCCGGTCTTGATCCTCCCGGCGGCGTTGAGCGGGCAGTCCGGCGACTCGAAGTCGATCTCCTTTTCGAGTTCATAGCGATCCTTGCGATTGAGCGAGGCGAAGCTTTTGAGATAATACTGGAATTGCTCGACCGATACTTCGCAGCTGCCGATCCAGAAGGGGCGGCTGATCTTGATTTCGACCGGATGCGCGAGCGCATCTTCCTTGGGTCCGGCGACTGCGGTTTTGAAGGCGCCGGGCTTGACCGGCAGCATTTCCAGCTGCAGGCCGGGAACCAGCCAGGGGCGTTCCGGCGAGGGGCCGGCAAAGAGTTTTTTGCGGAAAGCCTCTATTTCGGCGATCAACTCGACCACCTGGCGCTGTTCGCCGGGACTGAGCCGGGAACCGGGGTTGCCGAGGAAGGCCTGAAGCTGGGCGATCGCTTCGTCGCAGAGCTCGGCCGGGTTGCGCTGTTTTTCGGTTTCATTGCGGCTGACGATCGCCGCTTCGAATTTCCGGCGGGCCTCGGCCAGCAGTTTGCCGATGGTTTCCGCCTTGCGCCGCCGGCCGTCCCTGGCGAGCTGCATCAAGCTGTTGATGGTCCGGGCGAGCTTGCTCTGCTGCATCCGGTAAAAAACCAGCGCCGCCTGATCGGGGTCGCCCTTTTGCAGCAGTCCGATGCCGTAGTCGAGCATTTCGCCCGGGGTATTGCCGGGGGCGGCGGTCTGCATCGCTTTTTCCTGGAGTCCCTTTTCCGGAACCTGAGCCGCCAGCGCGGCGATCCGGTTGAGCTCCTGACTGCGGCCGAGTTCGGTGAAGGCGAGGACCGCGGTCTCGAAATCGCCTTCATTCATCGCCGCGAGTCCGAAGTCGAGGAATTCGCCCGGGGTCATCGAGAGTTTTTTGGCCAGTTCCCCGAGGAGGTCGGAGAGTTTGGCGCCGAGCTCGTTTTCCTGACACTCGCAGGAGACTTCAAAGCTGCGGTCGATTTCGCCGGTTTTTTCGGTGATGTGGATCAAGCTTGCGGTCGCCTGAAGTTTGCCGGCGGTGTAGTCGGCCTGGCCGGTGACGATGAACTGAGCTCCGGCGAGGCGGCCGAAATCCTGGGCGGGAAGCGAGCCGTCCGAAGTGATGTTTTTTTCCTTCAGCACCTTGGAGATTTTGGCGCGGGTGACGATCCGGTAACAGCCGATCTGGGTCAGCTTGTTCTCCATGGTTTCGGCGATCCACCAGCCGGTGAGGTTTTTGCCGGTGAGGGCCGGTCCGGCGCTGAAATCATGGACCGCGATCAGGGCCGATTTTTCGCCGGCGGCCGACTCCGCCGGCAGCGACCAGCCGGCCAGGAGGAGCCATCCCGAAACGGCCATTGCGAATGCGTTTCTCCACTTCATTTCGTATCCACCCCAAAGTTGCCTGACGTTGCGTAACGGTAAATCCGACTTGCGCTGCGAGCATAAATGGTCCGGTGTCAATCGCGAACGCTCAAAAAATCTGAGCGAAAAAAGCGGCACTTTTTTGAAACTGCACACCATTATACTACAGATTTGTGAGAATGCCAAATCATACTCCGGGAAAATGCCGGAGAAATCGTGCTTCCGCCCTGACCCGGCCAGAAGTTACGGCCTTCGCATGCGTTGTTGAAAGCAGCGCCTTGCCGGCAGAAGACGAGTCGGAAAATCAGTCGTCAACGCGAGCGCCCGGTCGATTTCAGCTCCGCAACAGCAGCAATTCGGCGTTGACTGCACTTGCTTTTTCGCATCGAGCGGATAGTGTATCGAATCGGTAATGGTCAGCTGATGATGTTTTTTACCTGATGCAACGCCTCGTTTGTTGTTCGCCTGCAAGCTGGTTCGACAGGATCTCTTCTGACCGGCCTTTTCAAGCGTTCAAGGTGTTTCACTTGTATTTGGAATCCGCGTACGGAGATTAAGGTGTATCTTCAAAAGCACTTGTGGATGCTGAAAAGCATCAGCGTCATCTCGCTGCTGGCATTGGGCTTGGGCTGGTTTATCATGGTTTCAGCGCATCCCAAAACGTTTATCGGATTATGCCATTTCGAAACGTGGGAATTCTCGGTCAATCGGGAAAAGGCGATCGTGTTTCTTCTTTTCAATGCGGTTTCCATTTTACTCTCGCTGCTGTTTTTCCGGATGACTCGACTCCCCTTTTTTCTGGCGGTCATGCCGGCTCAATTCATTTCGATCGCGGTTTTTCTCCTGTTCCTTCTTGAAGGATATGCCGTTATGCAATAGGGAAGCTCGAGTCTGGTTTATCATATAAGTGATTGCAAATGGGTGATTTCCGATTCAGGCGCAAATTGATGACAAGGCCGGGAGTAAGCAAATTCTCCGACACAGAACCAATGACAGCCAATACTTTATAATATAAGTATTTATTGACAATTTATTTTAAAGAATGGAACGGCCCGCGGATGGTTAAAAAATGACACGGATGGTTACCAGAGCGTCCTGCTGAATGGCATGAATTTCATGTTTATACCTTTATCGATCAACTTTTTTTGAATTCGATTCAAAATGTTTTCTGCATCTTGAGTTTTTATCCTTGATGAAGTCATTATATAATAGCTCGATTCGCGATGGATTAAAGAGACTTCAAAATCAATTTTATTGTCAATTCTGATCAGAAAAACCGGCCAATGATCAACCTCGATTTTTTCCACATCCGCATTTGGCAAAACTTCTAAGATGCTTTCTCTTATCAAGTCGTCAATCGCCAGGCGATTTTCAAAATTATTTTTTTCATCAAAAGCGATGGTTCTGCTGAAATAGGGATCGCATCCAGTTGAAAAAAACATGCCAGCGAGTAGAAAAAAGATTGAAACATATTGACCGAATCCCGGCATTGTTTTATCCTTCCAAATTCAAATCAATTTTGAATCATAGTGATGATTGGCAACTCAATCAACGTATTCTTGGCTCGGCAAGATCAATGCCGGAAAATGGTTTATAATAGAAGCGTTTAATTCATATTTTTACAAAGAGCGGCATCAATTCCACTGAATCGCACCCGTTTCACCTTTCAACAATCTTCCCTCTTTCAAGCTGAGGATTCGACATAATTCTTCGACAGACAACGTCTTTCCGGATGAAGCATAGTCTCTTAAGCTTTGCAGTGAAGCTGATAATGCCGGATGCGGAATCTCCGTGTCATAATATGTAATTTCTTTGTTTCTGATCAGGTAAATTCCTTGCGGATAGGGTATTTTGAAATATTTGACCTGAATGGATTCATATTCGGTTTTAGCATCCGCGTTGCCTACCCTGACAAATTTTTTTTCATTGGTTTTTTGGTCGTAATATTCCACTACAATGATGTCTTTTTGCTTCCCGACAGAAGTTCTCGATATCCAGCACTCAGAATTGCTGAATTCTATCGGCCAGACTTGTGTCTGACAGGAAGGTGAAGATTTTTTTTCATCATGGCAGCCAATAATCAGCAACATGACCGAGATTACAAATAACCAGGATTGGTTTTTCTCAATGACAACACTCCGTTTCTGGGGTTCTGTTCTCAAATTACAACTACTTAATTGATAATTTTTTAATAAAATATTTTTTTA
>CAZRFG010000108.1:0-10590 GCA_964599205.1 uncultured Victivallaceae bacterium | reverse complement strand
GCGACCAGCGTTTCGCCGCTGGACCGCGCCCCCGTACGACGGGGGGCGGGATTGGGCGCTTCGCGCCTTTTTTTTGAGCCTGCGGCGCTTTTTTTATTTTTCTCAGCGCAGGAAGATCGCTTCCACCGAGTCCCCGGTCCGCTCCACCGTCCGGTTGTCAATCTGATGATACGCTTCCTTCACCGGAATCTGCACCCGCTCGACATACTCCCACCGGATCGTCGCCGGATACTCAATTTTCACCGTCTTCACCCGCTTGTACCGCTTGATCGCCGCCACCGTCGCTTCCTTGATCAACTCATGCGCCCGCGACAACGACAACAAACGCGTCCCCTGCGTATTGTACGACTTCTTCACCGGACACGCCCGAACCCCCGGAATCGAACTCACCGCCTCCTGACAAGCCTTTTCATCCCCCGTCACCAGCAACACCGGTACATTATGCTCAGCGGCGATCGCAGCGTCAATGCCGATCTCACCGACCTTTTTCCCATTCAAATAAAGATTCTGAATCTCGCGCGAACTGAAAGTGTGATCAAGCAACGCATTGGAAGCCCCCGCCATCGCATGATAGCCCAGGAGAATAATCCCCGCCGAACCGTCAATATCCGGGAACCGCACCCCCGGCGTCGCCCCCTGAATCAAGTCGGCGCGCGAATCGATGTCCTCCGGATTGACGTTGACCCCGGTGCTGTGCCCGTCACGGACGATAATTTCAGTGGCGCCGGCTTCCACGCACCCCGCAATACAGGCATTGATGTCATCGGCCATGAACTTGCAGCCGAGGTCGATGAACTTCTGCCGCCCGCCGCCGATGAACTCTCCGTTGCTGATGCCGCTGCATCCCTCCATGTCGGCAAAGATGAAGATTTTCATGCCCAGTCTCCTTGTTGATTGGAACTTGTATGCTCCCCGAAGCCGCTCCGGCCGGCCGCACCGTACCGGATTGCTCCGCGTTTCCGGCGTAAACATAACTACCGCCTTCAACAAAAGCAAGTTTTTTTCCTTTTTTTTTTGAAAATCATTTGTTTTTCATACTACAATGTTGTATAATTTACATAACGAAATACAACAATATACAACAATCCTACAAACAGTATACCGTAATATGCCTAAAAAAATCAAAATTTGTCTGGTGGGCGCCGGCTCGTTCGCCAATTACGTCCACGGTCCGGCCCTCAAATACCTCGCCTCGACCGATCCGGCGCTGGAACTCGGCTGCGTCTGCGATGTCAACCGCGAAAAAGCGGTCGAGTTCGCCGATAAATTCGGCTTCCCCCGGGTTTCGACCGACCTCGACACCATGCTCAAAGCCGAAAATCCCGACGGCGTCGCAGTGCTGACCGGCGTCGCCGCCACCTCCGAAGTGGCCGGCCGGGTGCTCGCCAAAGGCTTCCCGGTGATGATGGAAAAACCCCCGGGCCGCAACCGCGCCGAAATCGAACACCTGATGCAATGCTCGGAAAAAGCCGGAGCCGCGGCGATGGTCGCCTTCAACCGCCGCTATTCGCCGCTCCTGACCCAGGGCCTGAAGCTCTTCGCCGCCACCGGCGAAAAACTCGAACACCTGCGCTGCGACTTTTACCGCCGCGAACGGCTCGACGACGATTTCTCCACCACCGCGATCCATGGCATCGACGCGGTCCGCCACCTCGCCGGCGATGCTTATCGCGCGGTCAGGATCGATTATCAGCCGCTTGAACGCGAAAAAGAGACCAGCAACATCTATCTCAACTGCCGCTTCGCCAACGACGTCTACGGGCTGATTTCGTTCTGCCCCAGCACCGGCTCGGTGATCGAGCGCTACACGCTGCTCTCGCGCCATTGGACGGTGATGATCGAAAGCGTGGTGCCGGGCGGCGGCAGCGACCGTCCGGGCCGGATTTTCGTCTATCGCGACGGCCGGCTGGACCGGATCGAATCGCCGGCGCCGCATCCCCTCGACAACCAGGATTACTACCTTGCCGGCTACTTCTCCGAAAACGAAGCCTTCATCCGCAACCTCCGCGACGGGTTCCCGCCGGTCAATGACCTCGCCATGTCGCTCGCCGCGGTCGAAATCGCCGATGTTCTCCGCCACCAGCAACCGGAATGGAAAGCCTGACCCGATGAAAATCAACCGCAAACCCAACTACAGCAAGATGACCGAGTACGTCGAAGCGATGATCGCCGCCGGCACCTATCGCTCCGGCGACCGGCTGCCGACGCTGCGCACGCTCGCCGAACAGTTTGAGATCAATCTCGACACCGCCCGCCGCGGCATCTGGTATCTGCGCGACAAAGGGTTGCTCGAATGCCGCCAGGGCGACGGCACCTACGTCAACGGCTTCCGCAGGGCCGAAAAATCACCGCACCGGATCGGTCTTTTGGTCCGGCTCGGCCCGCCCAAGACCGCTTATGCCGGCTACATCCTGCGCGGCCTCCAGGAGGCGGCGATGGGCAAAGCGGGCGCCACTTTGGAAATGCGCCAGGAGGAATCCTTCGCCGCGGACGCGGAGACCAATCTCCTCGAATCGATCCGCAACTTTTCCCGCAGCTGCGACGCCCTGGTGCTGATCGGCAATTACGACGACACCTTGCACGCATTGCCGTCGCAAGTACCGGTGGTCGGGGTGGAAATGCATTCCAATTACGGCGGCATTCTGTCGACGATTTCGATGGATCCGATCCGCTCGGCCGAGCTCGCCGTCGAGTTCTTCCGCGAACGCCGGGTCAAAGAGGTCAAAATCATCGACTCCCCGACTCCGCTCCACAATTTCCGCAGCGAAGTCTTTGCCGCCCGCTGGGCCGCCCACGGCAAGTCGACCCGCTTCGAGGTCAGCAGAATCCACCCCGAAGCATTCCTCCCGGAAGATCCGGCGATCGGCTACTTCTTCACCGGCGGCACCACCGCCGACGAAAGCGCCAAACGCCTGAAAGCCCAGACCGGGAAAATCCTCTGCCGCGACTTCCACGCCATCGCTCTCGACGGCAAATCGCGCCTGGTCCCCGGCTTTGAACCGATGAACGTGATCATGCCGGACTGGCTCTACGCCGGAGACATCGCGCTGAACGAAGCGCTGCGCCGGATCCGCACCCCGGGCGCGAGCTCAATGCGGCTTTATCTCGACGTCAAGTATATTCCATATCAGCAATCGTAAAACCGTTCCGGCCGGTTCCGGCGGGCGGCAAACCGCCTGCCCGGGATACCGGGTTCGACCGTCGTACCACAATCGAGACCAATTTTCGAGGTAGAACATGAAAACATCGATCCTGATCGGCTGGATCATCGCCGCCGCCGCGCTGTCCGGCGCGGAGCTGCCGGAAAACGGCGGCTTTGAAAGCTGGAACGGCGCGGTCCCGGCCAAGTGGCAGGTCAACTCCTCCTTCAAGGGAGGCTCGCTCGAAAACCGCGGCGGCGCGGCGGCGATCACCGCCGACAAACAGCCCTTTGCGCTGATGGCGGACAAGTTCACGGCGGCCAAAGCGGGCGACCAGGTGACGATTTCGATCCGCTATCGCGGCAAAGGCCGCTTCTCGGCCGGACTCTACTGCTACGACGACAAAGGCGTCTGGGTCGGCAAAAACCTCGACGAGTTGACCGCGGTGCTCGACGCGCCGGATTGGACCGAGTTCCGCCAACAGCTGACGCTTCCCGCCCTCACCCACCCCAAAACCGGTGCGGCGCTGGGCAAAATCCGGCCGATGCTGACCGTCGCTCCCGGCGGCAGCTTTGAATTCGACGATTACGCCATCACTTTCGGCACCGCCCCGGCGGCGGTCGAAGCCGCGCCCACGGTTCCCGCCGCCCCGGCGGCGGTCAAAGCGCTCCCGGCCAAACCGGGCGCGAGCTCGGCGCTGCAACTCCCCAAGCGGATTTACGCGGTCGAGGGCGAAGAGTGCAACATCTACTTCGCCAACCTCGTCAATGACCGCAAAGGCAATTTTGACGTGGTCGCCCCGCTCGGGCGGCTCGACGAAAAACGCTGGCGGCTGGTCCCCGGCGCGACCCAGGCGGGCGTTCATCAAGTGACCGTCCGGGTGCTCGACGACGCCGGCAATCTCCTCGACAGCGCCACCGCCGAACTGGTAGTGTCCAAGGCAGGCGCGACCGCCAGGCCGCTTGCGGTGCTGGTGATCGGCGACAGCCTCACCGACAATCCGACCTATCCCAAACACCTGATGGAGCTCTTGCGCAAAGGCGGCTACACGGTCAAGATGATCGGCAGCCACGCCGGCGGCGGCCGGACGCCCGAGCCGGGCGGCGTCGCCGCCGAGGGCCGGGGCGGCTGGACCTTTGACAACTACCTCACCCGCAATACCCAGGGCGGCGACTACCGCGCCCGGAGTCCCTTCCTCAACGCGGCGGGCGAACTCGATTTCAAAGGGTACTTCGCCAAATACAACGACGGCAAAGCGCCCGACGTGATCACCTTCTTCCTCGGCTGCAACGACATCGCCGGAGCCCAGCCGGAAACGCTCGACGCGGCGATCGCCAAAGCGCTGGCGGCGGCTGACAAATTGATCGCGGCCGCCCGCGAAGCGGCTCCCGACGCGCTGATCGGGGTGGCGATCCTGCCGCCCCCGGCGGCGAGCCAGGACGCCTTCGGCAGCAATTACGGCACCAAGATCAAGCGTCACCAGTACTTGCGCAACCGTCGCGCGCTGGTCGATGCGATGCTGGCCAAATTCGAGGGCGATCCGCGGGTCTCGGTGATCCCGACCCACCTCAATCTCGACTGCGAAAATCACTACCCCGCAACCGTCGAACCGGTTTCCGCGGGAAGCGCCAAAACCGTCCGCCGCCTCAACAACGGCGTCCATCCCGACGAAGAAGGCTACCACCAGATCGCCGACACCATTTACGCCTGGATCCGGGCGAATATACCCTAAAATCCAATCGGAACAAAGCCAATGAAAACCTTGCTCGTCACGCTGTTGCTGTGCCTGGCCGGCCTGCTCTCCGCCGTCGGCATCGAAAATCCGTCGCTCGCCAATCCCGACGGCCGCAACCTCCCGGCCAAATGGACGCTCTACCGCAGCGGCACCGGCGACGCCGGTCTGGAACGCTCGGCGGCGGGTAAATTCGTCCTCAACGACCGCAGCGAAACCGGCGAGGTCGGGATCATGCAGACCGTCCCGGTCAAGCCGGAGGATTTCGGCAAAAAGCAGGGCGTCCGGGTGCGCGGCAAGGCGTTTCCCGAACGCAGCGCCGCCGGGTCCTACATCCAGGTCATCGCCCTTCCCGGCAACCAGCTTTTTCAGGCTCCGCTGCTTTTCAATGCCGAAAACTCAAGCGAGGTCGAGCTTCCGGTCGAACTTCCCGCCGGCACCGAACGGCTCAGAATCACCCTCTACAGCCACAAGCAGCCGACCCCGGCGGTCGAGATCGAAGAGATCGGCTGGACCGAAATCCGCCCGCTCGATATTGAGCTCGGCAAACGCGATTACCGGCTCAACACCGCGATCGTCAAGGGCGGCAAGCCGCAGGCGGTGATCCTCGCTCCCGCCAAATACGCCAAACTCGCCGAAAGCATCCGCGATGCGAGCGGGGTCAAGCTCGCGATCGCGAGCGATGAATGGGCCCACGTCCCGGCCGATCCGGCGATCGCGGTAATCACGCTCGGCAACGCCGCCGACAACCGGATTCTCGAGCGGCTCTACAACCTCCATTACTCGCTGACCGACCCGACCATGCCGGGCAAGGGCGGCTATGAACTCCGTTCGCTCCACAACCCCTTCGCCGACGGCCGCAACTTCATCATCGCCGGCGGCAGCGACGACGCCGGGGTCAAAACCGCCGCCGCCCGGCTTGCCGCACTGCTGAAGTCAAAGCGAAGCGGCGGCGAACTCTCGCTCGGCCACCTCGCCGACATCAAGCTCTCGCCGGATTGCCGGATTCCGGACGAAGTCTACGACGTGCCGTTCCATGAGGCCAGCCCCAACTATAAACTCGCCGGGTACTTCGGCTGGAACATCCTGACCAAAGAGATGGCGCTCTTTTACCTCACCAACGATCCCAAGTACGCCGAAGCGCTGAAGCGCCTCGCCTTCTCCGCCGACCCGGCCTCGCGCGCCTATCTTGAGCGCGGCGGCGAGTTGATCGAGAACAAGGCCAAGCCGCTCGCCTCGCCCTACCACTACGGCTCCTACCTCCAGATCCTCTACTGGGACCTGATCGAGGAGAACCCGGTGTTCAGCGACGAGGACCGCGCCAGGATCACCCGCGAGATGTTCAACCAGTATCTCTATTTCCGCAACGACCGGGCCGCCGGGTTCGGCATGTTCGGCTCCTGCCAGACACCGCAGCCGGGACTGCCCAGCCGCCACGGCCTCTGGATCGCCAACACCTTTTACGTGCTCAGCCGCTACTTCGACAAATACTATCCCCATCCCGATTTCAAAAAGGGCGCGGCGGTGGCCGAAAACACCTACAGCTCGCTCTTCACGGGGCCGGTCAAACTCCAGGGCGAACTCGGCAACCACTACTGGTTCTCGACCTCGCTCGACCCGATCTTCGTCTATCTGGTGCTGGCCGAGAAAACCGGCAAGGTTCCCCCGGAAAACTACCGCTGGCTGATCGACAGCCTCGAACTCCTCGCCGACGGCAGCGAGGGCGACCGCATTCTCCAGTACAGCGCCGACAACCTCTTCAGCCGCGCCTACTATGTGACGCGCGATCCGCGCTGGCTGACCTTGCGCCGCCTCACCGCCAACCACCTCTACGACGGCAAGTTCCGGATCGGCCAGGGGTTCCCGGTCGCGCCGGGGGCCCGGGAGGGGAAACTCCGCACCGGCGACTGGATGGTCGACCGCCCGAATCCCGGCGAATACGCCGCCTGGCCGGATGAATTTCCCGACAAAGCGCACGCGTTCCGGCTGGCCGCCTACCGCACCATGCCGGATGCCGGCGGCGACCGGCTGCTGCTCGACGGCTTTTTCGAGCAGGGCGGGCGCAACGCCTATCACAATTTCGCGGTGCTCCAGCTGCGGCTCGGCGGCAGCGACCTCCTCGGCGGCTACCACACCGGCTTCGCCTCCTACCAGGACGGCATGCTCGCCCCCGAAACGCCGCGGACGTCGGAGCTCCTCGACGCGTCGCGCACCGGCAACCTCCTCGCCGTGCGGGGCGTCGTCCGCCAGTACAACAACTCCGACTGGGAGCGGACCGTGCTCCAGGATATCGGCAGCCACGTCCTCTTCATCGACCGGGTCACGCCGACCGCGGCGATCGGCAACTGGGACGTCATTTTCCCCTTTGAGCTCTTCCGGGGGGCGACGCTCAAGGCCAACGCCCTCGGCAAGGCGGAGATCGAGCAGAAAGGCAAAAGTTTCACCCTCGCCAACGGCCGGGTGATGGAGAGCGACCGCAAACAGTTCGGCGGCTCCGCCGAAGGCGGCTCCGGACTGACGATCGAGTTCAAGACCAACCTCAAAGGCGTTCCCGGCGCGACCGAAAACTTCTTCACCGTCCTCGGCCCCGACGCCGACGCGATGCAGATCGCTCCCGCCGCCGCCGTGCTGAAACTCGGTTCCGACCGGGCGCTCGCGGTGGCCGGGACATTCAACGCCGTCACCGCCGGCGCGGCGATCATCGCTCCCGGCCGGATTTCCGGGATCGGCGTCAAGCAAATCGGCGACCTTTTCGCCGCCACGGTTCCGGTGCGGCTCGACTGGCGCGGCGATACGCTCGCGATCAACGCCGACGCCCCCGGCCGGGCGACGCTGGCCGGCGGCAAAACGATCGACTTCAAAGCCGGACTCAATACTTTCCCCGGCTGCCCGGTTCCGGATCCGGCGGCCCTGATCCCGGCCGCGTCTTTTGAACGCAAAGCTCCGGTCAAGGCCGCCAAGGCGGCGCTCCCCGAGCTCAAAAAACGCTGGAGTGACAACCTCGGGAGCTACCTCGAGCCGGTCACCCCGATCGGGGATTCGCTCTTCGCAGCGGCGGCGGGCAAAAAGGTGGTGATCTTTGACCTCGCGACCGGGCGCAAAGTCCGCGAAATCGACAACGGCTCGCAGGTCAAGGCGCTCTGCTACTGGCCGGAGCGCAAACTCCTCCTCACCGGCGGCATTGAGGATGAACTGGTCAAAGCTTTCACCCTCGAGGGCGCGCTCCAGTGGAGTTTCAAGTCGGAAACCGCCCTCGGCCTCTTCCAGACCGGCAAAACCTACTGGTACCGCACCCAGCCCGGCCTCGCCGGAGTGCGTCAGATCGCCACCGGGAAGATCGGCAAAGGCGGTGAAAACGTCTGCTTGGTCGGCAGTGCCTCGACCCTCGAAATCCTCAACGCCGAGGGGAAATTACAGGCCCGGCTCCATATCCTCTGGGGACCGCTCGATCAATTCTTCTTCATCGATGAAAACGGCGAAAAATCGCTCTATACCGGGTTCAGTTTCAACGGCACCCATCCGTCGCCCCAAATCCTCGCCTCGCCCTGGCGGACCGGCTCCACCGAGAAATATCTGCTGCCGCCCAAGGAGATCCCGATGATCTACATGTGGTGCCAGCTGCGGCGCGGCAAACTCCTCGAAGCCGACGTCGACAACGACGGCAAAGTCGACGTGGTCGGCGACACCCGCGGCGCGCTCAACTGGATCACCGTCTGGGACAAGGACGGCCAGTACGGCAAATACCACGCCAACTTCGGCGCGGGCCCCCTGCCCTCGATGTCCAACGAGCCCCGGCTTTCGCTCGACCAGCTGATGATCCGCGACTTCACCGCCGGCGATTTCGACGGCGACGGCAAAACCGAAATCGCGATCGCCCTGGGCCGCAAACTGCTGCTGGTTTTCGACGGCAAGCTGACCCGGCCCGAACACTTTCTCAGCTTCGACGCCAACCCGATGAAGCTGGCCGCCGCCGGGCGCTTTCTCTACCTCGCATTGGAGGACGGCTCGATCCTCAAAATCGACGGCCGAAGCGGCCAGACCGTCGCCGCCGCCAAAGTCGCCGGGGTTCCGGTGTCACTCTCCCTTGTTGCCGGCCAATTGATCGTTTGTACCAACCAAGGTCAGATTTCCGCGTTTGAACTTTAAAGCCAAGGAGTCACCGTCATGAAAAAAAGAACCTTCACCTTGATCGAGCTTCTGGTCGTCATCGCGATCATCGCGATCCTCGCCGGAATGCTGCTGCCGGCGCTGTCCAAAGCGCGCGAAAAAGCGCGCGCCACCGCCTGTATGAACCAGATGAAACAGCTCGGCACCTACGGTCAGATGTACATGACCGAAACCAACATGATTCTGCCCTTCTGGGTTGACTCCGCGGCCACCCAGGTCTGGATCGGGGCATTGGTCAAGTCGGTGATGCCGGACGCCAAAACGCTGATGTGCCCCTCGGCCAAGCCGTCGGCGATGACCAACTTCAAAACCCAGAACGACAAGCCGGTCGATGACGCCACCCGCTTCCGCTCGTGGTACTACCCCTCCTACGGCTACAACCAGAACTGCGGCTCGAATATGGGCGGCACCCACTGGACGATCAAACCGGTCTCCCAGGTCAACCGCCCGAGCTACAAACTGATGTTCATCGAAACCACCGGCAAGACCGCCGGCCAGCCGGAGGAAGGCCGCGGCTATTACGCCGCCAACCCGTACCCGACCGACGGGTCGGTGATCATCCTGCCGCGTCACGGCGGCAACACCATGCCGATCGTCTTTTTCGACGGCCGGGTCGGCTCCGAACCCTATGGCAGAATCATGATCTCCACCGGCAATGACTACAACAATTTGTGGACTCCGCGTTTCGAATGAACTTCAAATAAGGGAAATTCCATCATCATGAAAAAAACCTTTACCTTGATTGAACTTCTGGTGGTGATTGCGATTATCGCCATCCTCGCCTCGATGTTGCTGCCCGCCCTCAACCAGGCCCGGGAAAAGGCCCGCGACGCCAACTGCCGGAGCAACCTCAAACAGCTTGGCATGATTCCTTCCGCCTATGCCGTCGATCACAACGGCTTCATGGTTCCCACCTGCCAGAATGGCGGTGCGGACTGGTGGTTCCTGACCTTTTGGAAAGGGCGCTACGACCGCGATCTTTGTTCACGCCGCCGCAATGACACCGGCGCCGTTGTCGCCGCAACGCCGATGTGCCCCTCCGCCTGGTCGCAGGTCGGAGTCTGGGATACCAAGCTCTCGATCGGCGGCAGTCCCACCGCAGGCACGTTCCAACTCTGGAACGCAAGTGGAAACGTCCTCGCCAACAATGGCGGTTATGGCCGTTACCAGAACATCGGCGGCTATACCAACAGCAACGGCGTCATTACTCCGGCGATGAAGTTAGGCCAGCTCAAGCATCCGTCGGTCAAGATGGACTTCACCGACACTTTCTGGACTGCTTACATCAACACCTGGTGGGATGAAAGCACCCAGTACCAGGGCGTCGGCTGGTACCGCCATACCGGCGGCATCAACTCTGCCTTTATGGACGGGCACATCGGCACTCTCCGCAAGACGCCGTACAACGCTCCTTCGCCGCTGACCGGCTATAGCATCTGGAATTACCACATCGAGCAGAAGAACGTCAGCGATAACGCGTATTGACAAGCGCGGATTGATTTGTCGCCGACTTGAGTTATATTTGTTGACAGATCAATCCTTAGCCCGTTA
>CAZRFG010000107.1:0-10602 GCA_964599205.1 uncultured Victivallaceae bacterium | reverse complement strand
GATCGCCCCGAGGTAGGGGCGGGTTTCGGTTTGGTACGCCTTGACCCTCTTGCCGTAGTCGCTCGAGAAGAGGAGCACCAGATTGCCGTTGAGGTCGACCCCGTCCTTGACCTGACGCGGAACCGCGATCAGGATGTACAGATTGTCGTCGGCGTCGAAACTCGCCATCGCCCGGGTCTGGACGGTGCGCAAATCGGGTTTAAGCACTTCGATCCCGATCGCCTTGAGGGCGGCGGTGAAGTCGCGCTTGACCCACTTGCCGTTTTCGAGGGTGGAGAGATAGCCGTAGTTGTCGGGATCGACCGCGTTGACGATGTAGGGGCGGTTTTGGCGGTCAAAGGCGATCGCGCTGCCGGACGGAACATCGGTTTTGGCGGTATAGACTTCCGGTTTGCCGGCGGGGGGGACGGTGAAGAGCGCTTTGGCGTCATCGACCGGCAGGATCGCCGCCGGGAGGGCGAGGGCGGCGGCGAGGGTGGAGAGTATGAGTTGTTTTTTCATTATAAGCGGTCCCAGACGTTGTTGTCGGCGAGTGCGCCGGTACAGCGCCAGTCCTCGAGGATCGGCGCGGTGGTGTAGGGGAGCAGCCGGTTGCTCAGCCGGTGGGTGTTGACGTGGCCATCGACCCAGGCGACGTTGAGGCCGTCGCCGTGGGCCGGATAGAGGATGTTGCGCCAGTTGGTGGTCTGCATGGCGGGCCAGAGCGAGACACCGCCGGGATTACCTTTGCCGTCAGTCGCGCCGGTGTTGAGGGTGTAGCTTTCGCCCAGCAGCAGCGTTTGCGACGGGCGCTTGATCTGGGAAACTTTGCAGGAGGTGTAATAATAGTGCGCGGCGGTATCGCTGAGATAGCGGTCGGTTCCGAGGTATTTGAAGTTGTAGCCGTAGGAAATTTTGTCGAGGTTGGAGCCGTTGAAGGCGAGAATGTCGTTCACCTGGGCGGGGGGAATGGCGATGTAGGAGGTCGGGCAGAGCAGGATTTTGGCGCCGCTGGTGAACAACTTTTCGGTGCGCATCAGATTGACCCAGTTGCCGGTGGAGTAGGAGTTGATCGAGTTCGGCGGCAGGAAGTCGTTGTAGTTAGTGGTGTAGAGCGTCATCATCGAGGCGACCTGCTTGATGTTGTTGACGCACTGGATGGTGCGCGCTTTTTCCCGCGCCTGGTTGAGGGCGGGCAGCAGCATCGAGGCGAGAATCGCGATGATCGCGATCACCACCAGGAGCTCAATCAAGGTGAAGCGGCGACGTTGCAAAGATACGATTTTATACATGGGTCAGGTTCCTTTCTTTTACTTGATCCAGCCGGTAAAATCTGGCGAATTTAATTTGAGTTCGTGGCCGTCGACGGAGACCTGGCGCGCACGGTAGACGAAAATGCGTTCGCCTTTGACCCGGAGCATCGCCGCTTCGGCCCGGACGGAGCCAGCGGCGAGCTTGGCCGGTGTCGCGAAATCGGGGGCGAAGCGGAGCATCGCAACTTCACCCGCCGCCGGGGCATAGTCGATTCCGCCGGGGACGACGGTAACGTTGCAGACCGGCGCCGCCGCACCCGGGGCGAAGGCGGCGGCGAAGGTCACCGCGGTGCTCAGGGCGTCCCCGGTGTCGGCGCTGAATTGCAGCGTCGGCGCCGCGATCATCGCGTCGCGGGCGGTGCCGACCCAGCCGCGAAGTTCGGGTTCTTTGACTCCCTCGGCACAGTCAACTTTGACCGCGGCCGCGGGCTTGAGCAGCATTTGCACCAGGAGATTGGGACGTTCGGGATTGGCCGAATACCAGGCCAAACGTCCGGCGTCGAGCGTCCACTTGGCCATCGGGGCGAGCGGGAAGACGTAGTTGGTGACCCCTTTGCCGTCCGGCGTGCGGTCGATTTGGGTGCGGTCGAAAATCAGCAGCCCTTCACCTGCCAGCCACAGCACCGCGCGCCGGTGCGTCGCTTTCACGTCCGCTTCGAATTTTTCGCGCAGCGGTCCGGTCGCCGCGCCGCCGTCGAATTCGCCGACCGCCACGCCGAAGCCTTCGCCGAGCTGGGCGTCGAGCAGTTGCGCGTCGGTTTTGGTCTGGTTCGCGCCGTTGAAGTTGACGGTGCCGTGGGAACGGGTGATCCGCCCGTAGTCGAAGTGCGGGTCCTTCTTTTCATAGGTGGTGATGGCGGGGTCGGCGATGAGGCTGAAGCCGTCCGCGCCGAATTCGACGCTGAGGCGCGAGAGATGGGTGTGCCAGCCGCAGAACTTCCCGGCATCGAAGGCGAAAACCTCGTTGCCGTCGCCGCCGAAGACCAGGCCGGCGTCGGCGAAGACGCCGTACTTGGCGGGGCGGAAGTCGACTCCGGCGCGGCGGGCGAAGCGGGATAAATCGGGTGCGCCGTTCCGGCGCGGGAAGCTTTTGGGATAACTGCTGTCGTTGAAGGCGAAGCCGGAGCTGAGGTGGGTGAATTGAAGCGCCTTGGCAATGGTTTCCGGCGCGGCCATCGGGGGGAGGTCGGGCCGCAGTTTGGCGAGGGCGAGGGCGTCGATCATCATCGCGGCCATCCAGGTGTGGTAGCCGGTGGTGTTTTCACAATGCGAACCGTCGGCGCGGAACTGCTGTTTGAAGCACTCCGCCAGCACCTCGCGCCCCTTGTTCCGCCACTCCGCCGAGTCGGGGAGGAAGTCAAAGGCGATGCCGGCTTCGAGCAGGGTGAACGCCTGCGCGGTGGCGTGGTTGCCGGGCCCGGCGGCGGTATAGCGGGCGAGGAGGTTGCACTGGCCGGTGATCACCTCGAGCGTGCGCTTGACAAAGGCGTCGTCAAAGGCGGCGCTGTTGCGGAACACCGCCAGCGCCAGCATCCAGTTGCGCAAACGGAGCGCCGCGTTGAAGGGACTGTTGCGCTGGGGATCGATGAACTTCGGCCCCTGCTTGGCCCGGTAGTCGGACCAGTCCTGGATCAAAGCTTTGGCCCGCGCCGCGTATTTTTCGTCACGGGTTTCGCGGTAGGCTCCGATCAGGAAATCCAGCATGGCGAAGCGGTTGAGCTGGGCCACCCACTCCTGATGCATTTTCTGGCCGCCGGTCCAGTCGATGTGGTCGAGCCCGATCGTAATCGCCTCCTCGCGGTAGAAGAAGGCTTTGCCGTCGACCACCGCGTCGGCTTTGGCCAGCAACGCGGCCCGCTCCTCCGCTTTGAGTGCCGGTTTGGCGTCGACCGCCGGCCGGTCGTAGGCGGCGTTGAGCTGATCAAAGCGGGCGGCGAATTCGTCCGGCTTGAGCGTCCCGATCGCCGTCGCCGCCGACAACGGCAGCGCCAGTGCGGTGAAGGCGGCGCAGCACCATCCGGCTTTGGGGGCGAAAAAACTCGGCAGACCTTTTTGCATCGGCAGCATCCTTACTTGAAATTTTTATGGGAAGCAATCCTTATCGGAAGCGCGCGATTGGCGCGGGAAGCTTACATGCCGTGGGTTTCGCGGAAGTTGTACGGCAGCGCGCAGCTTTTGCGGATGATCAGTTCGCCGACGATCAGCTCGGTGCGCGCCGGGATCGGGTTGCCGTCGAGTTGACGGAGCACGGTCACCAGCGCCCGGCTGCCGATGATCCGCCGGGGATCGGTGAAAATGCTGAACGGGCTCTCGGTTTCCCGGCTGAATTCCTCGATTTCGCCCTGCTGGATGACCGAGAGCCGCTGCGGCACCGCCATTCCGGAGGCTTCGAGGTAGCGGTTGAGATCGTACAAATAGACGTTCGAAACCAACAGCGCGGTGATCTGCGGCACTTCGCGCATCAGTTCGGCGATCAGGAGATAGTCGCTCGCCCGGTCGCCCTTGAGGCGCAGCAGATGGCGCTCGGGATCGGCGATCCCGTCGAACCGGAGTTCTTCGCAAAAGGCGTTCTGGCGTTCGCGGAACACTTCATTTTTAGGCTGAAGGTCGATCAGCCCGATGTGGCGGTGGCCGATGCTCCGGAGATACCGCATCGCCACGCGCATTCCCTCGGGATAGTTGCAGCCGATCGAGGGGATCTGGTCGAAAAAGCGGTTGACGGTGATCTGCGGCACCCCGATTTTGCGGAGTTGCTCAAGGAGCGGCGCGAGCGCTTCAACCGGACGATCCCAGATGATTCCGTCGAATTCGCCGGCGGCGAAGCGTTCCGGCAGTTTTTCTACCCCGGTGAAGTCGCCGTGGGTGATTTTGCAGTCGTCGAGATACGCCTGTTCGAGCGTGCCGAGGATCAGGTCGCGCTGAAACAGGTTGCCGCCTTCCTTGAGGTCATTGTAATCGACTTGCAGCAAAAGAATGTGACGCACCTTTTTGGCCGGCGCTTCCGGCGTGTTGCGGATCACAAAGGTTCCTTTGCTCGGAATCCGCGCGATCAGGCCGTCCGCCTCCAGCATTTTGAGCGCCGAACGCATGGTGATGAACGAAACTTTGCGCTCGGCGGCGAAATCGAGCTCTTTCGGCAATTTGGTGCCGACCGGATAGCGGCCGGACAGGATATCGATCTTAACATCTTGATATACAGTGTCTTTTTTGAGCTTTACCATGCGCGTTCCGTATCATTTGATATGGTGTTCGATATCATTTGATATTAATTATAGCAAAAACCTCCCGGGTTGTCAAGGGTGGCTCAGAAAATAATGTTTATTTTTTTACAATTTGTGGCGTTTTTGGCGCAATGAGGTATAATTATGTTACAAAAATGGAGAAATTTTATGGAAATCAGAAGATACCGCGAGAGCGACCTTGCCGCCGTTGAGGAAATCACCCGCGCCGCCTGGAAGGGGGTGATCCTCGCCGAGTTTCTTGAAAACCGCCACGGCGAACTCGGCGGCAGGCCCGCCATCGAGTGGAAAGTCGAACAGGTTTCGCGCACCTGCCGCGAAAAGCCCGATGCGTTTTTCGTCGCCGAAGTCGAAGGCCGGGTCGCCGGGTACGCCTCTTTCTCGGTCGATCTCCGCCGCAGCATCGGCGAGGTCGGCAACAACGCCGTCCACCCCGATTTCCAGGGCCGCGGCATCGGCAGCGCCATGAACCGCCATATCCTTGATTTCTTCCGCGCCCGGGGCCTTAAATTCGCCCAGGTCACCACCCTCGAGCACGACCTCCCCGCCCAGCGCGTTTACCTCAAAAACGGCTTCCGGGAACTCGTCCGCAGCATCCATTACTCAATGGAGCTGTGAGCGGGGCCCCTTACGGCTTGAGCAAATAAAGTTCGCCGCCGGAAGCGACCGCGCCGAGCGACGGCGAGACCGCGACCCGGACCGGGGTGTGCGCGGCGGGATCGAACCCGTAGCGGTAGCGCGCAAGCACCTTGCCGTCGGGGCCGAGGTGGTAGATCTGGCCGTTCTCGCCGGCGGCGAGGAGGAGGCCGGGGACGCCCGCAAAGGCGGCGACGGAGGTGCCGAGGTTGCCCGCCGTTTTGACCGCGGTGCCGTCGAAACGGGTGACTTCGCCAAGGTTGCTCACATGGAGCAGTGATTTTTCGACTCCGGCGCAACCCGCGGGCGGACCGCCCAGATTGAATTCCTTGAGTTCGAATTTCTTTTTGCCGCCGGGGACGATTTGTACCAGTGTGCCGTCGCTGCGGCCGGTGTAGAATTCCGGACCGGGTTTGCCGTCGAGGTCGGCGGCGGCGAAGGTGAGGGCGATCGGCGCTTCGAGCGAGGTGGTCAAGAGCGGCTCGGCATTGCGGTCGTAGATCCGCAAATAATAGTATTCGCAGCCGAGGCCGAGTTCATCGACCCCGTCGCCGTTGAGGTCGGCGGCGGCGGCCAGGGTGGCGGGGTGGAGCACCGGGAAGCGGTGGCGGATTTTGCCGTCGGCGGGATCGAGCGAGACGTACATCCAGCTGGTGGTGCCGGCGATGATCACCGGCGGTTTGCCGGGCTCGAAGTTGGCGGTGAAAATGGTCCGGATCAGGGCCCGGTGCGCATTGCTGAAGGGCATGTCGGTCCGCCAGAGTTCGCGTCCTTCGCCGTCGAGCGCGGCGAGGGTGCCGGTTTCGGTCGGCGCGTCGAGCGGGAGGAGAATCGCGGGGGGACTGGCGGGCTGGAGCCCGACCAGATAGCGCGCCGCTCCGGCCGCGCCGGGGTAGGGCGCGACCGCGCTGATCTTGCGTTTGAACTGGTGCCGCAGGCGGATTTCGCCGTCGCCGCCGATCACTTGGAAGTCGCCGGTGTCGGTACCGGCGAGGATCTGGTCGCCGTCGGCGGCAAGCGCGGTGATCCGGCCGGGAAGGGGCAGCGGCTTGAGGGGCGAAGCTTCGACTTCGGCGGGCGCGGCGGGGGCGGCCTGGGCGCTCCGGGCGGCGATCAGCCCGGCCAGTTTGGCGGGCTCAGTTTTGAGTTCGGCGAGGGGGATTTCGCGATCGCCGCCGGCGAGGGGAGCGCCGTTGAAGTCGGTCAGGCTTTTGAGTCCGGTTGCGAGGAGGCCGCGGCGATCGAGTTTGAAAAAGTCGGCGTCGAGTTCGAACTTCTCAAGTTTGAGTTTTCCCGAGCCGACCAGCACGGCATGGTCGCCCTGGCCGGTACGCCACAGACTTTCGCCGAGGCGATCGACCGGAACCGGCTTTCCGGCGCTGAGACGGTTGAGGAAAAAGACTTTGCCGCCGGTGGTGAGCCGGTCGGCGTGGCGCTGGCTGAGGACGGCGGTGTTTTCGCCGCCGGTCGCGGTGTAAGCCCCGAAGTAGCCGGGTTCGCGGGCGTTGGAGCCGTCGTCGAACTGGGAGTGGACGCTTGCCGCTGCGCCGGTGCCTTCGGCGACGGCGAATTCAAAGACTTTTTCCCCCTTGGGGGTGATCCGGTCGAACTGCCAGTCGCGGCCTTCGGCGCGGGGCCGGCCGAGGACCCGCCAGCGGCATTCAAACAGATACTCGCCATCTTCGCGGGCGGCAAGTTCGTCGAGCACCCAGAGCCCGTCGCCGGCTTCAATTGCGATATGGCGTTTCCAGTCGCAGCCGTTGTAATTCTCCAGCAGCAGCGACAGCGCCGCGCCGCGGTCGTCGCCGCGTTTGGCGCTGCCGAGGATCTGCGAGAAGCTCTTGGCTTCGCCGAGGGTGCGGCTCCACTCGGTATTTTTGCCGTTGCGGAGGATGCTGATGCTGTTGTGGTCGTCCGGGTATTTGCGGATGTAGTCGCGGTCGGCGAGAAGGTCGAAGTCGCCGATCACGTAGGCCCCGATCGCATTGGCGTCGTAGTGGCCGTGGGGGCCGCCGTTGATCCCGGTGACGAAGAGATACTCGTCGCGGGCGGGATTCCAGCCGGAGCGGAAGATCGCCTTGTCGAGCGCGGGCCGGGGGTACTTGATATCGGTCTTGAGCGCTTCAAATTTATCCGGGCGGACCGGGAAGACCCGGAGGCCGAGCGATTCTTTGCCGGGCGGCGGGAGGTCGGGAGGCATTTCGCCGAGGCCTTCGCTCTCGGCGGGCATGTTGCGCTTTTGGAACTTCGCCAGCCGGTCGTAGTAGAATTTGCTTTCGTTGCTGTCGAGGAGTTCAGTCCAGCTTTTGATCATCCGCATCATGCCGGAGACCGAGATCGCGCGGTGGACCGGATAGGTGTCGCCGAGTCCGGGGGTGCCGCCGCGCGGATCGACGAAGCAATAGGTGTACTGCATGTAGTCGCGGATCGCCGGGGTGTCAAAGAAATTGCGGCCGAATTTGCCGCTGCCGTAGGCGTAGTAGGTGAAAATTTCCAGCACGTGAAACTGGTAGGCGAGCGAGTCTTCGGGTGAGAAGACATAATCCTTGACGCAGTCCATGCCGTATTCGGCGACCTGCCGCCAGTAGTCCGCGGGCTTGAAACCGGCGCGTTTGTGGAGGAATTCGGCGTTGAAGTACATTGCGCGCATCGCCATCATCGGGTGATTGGTCATGTACTGGCGCTTCCGGGTATTGTAAAGCTGCTGGGGAAGCTTCATGTCGCCGTTCTCCATGATCTCCTCGGAGATGAAGCGCGAGACTTCAGCGGCGAGGAGCTGGGCGGAGCCGTCGAAAACCGGCGACTCGTCGACCGCGTCGACCGCCGCCGGGAAGCGGTGGAACTGAAAATGCGGCGACGTGCGGCGGAAGTCGAGCGCTTTGTAGTAATTGTCCTTGAGCAGCCGCATCATTGCGACGAAGTCGGCGGCATAGGCGTCGTTGCCGGTGAGGAGATAGTCCGCGGCCGCTCCGTCGAGCAAAGTCAGGGCCATCTGATTGTTGCCGCCTTTGGCGTAATAGTCGGCGAGCCAGGGGGCGTATTCGCCCGGCGCTTTCGCGGGTTTGGTCCCCGGGCAGTCGATGAAATGGGGAATCGCCGCGACCTTGGCCGGAAAACGTTTGACGAAGGCTTCAAGCGCGGCGTCGGCGTCGGCGACCTTGGTGCCGCCGAGGTAAATCGCGCCGGTCCCGCTGCCGAAAATATCGGGAATGGTGCGAAGTTCATAGCCGTCGGGGTTGGCGGCGAGGAGCTTCAGGATCGAGAGCCGCCGGGCGATGTCGTTGGCGAAGGGGCCGCCGGTGAGCAGCAGCGCTTTGCCGCTGGCCAGCGCTTCCCCGGGCTCCAGCACCGGGCAGGCGACGCCCCACTTGTCGAGCAGCAGCTTTTGCAATCTGGCCGGAAAGGCGGCAAATTCGCCGGGGGAGTTGGCGACGATCACCATGCCTTTGTCGAGCTCGACCCGGCGCGGCGAGACATAGGGGACGAGATCGGGCGGCAGCGACTTGGAGATCAAGCGCTCGGAGCCCGCGACCGGGGTGTAGTAGTCATCGGCGGCGGGGGCGGCAAAGGCGAGGGCGAAAACGCAACCAAGAAGCATTCGTTTCATCGGCTCATCTCATTTCGGGGTTGAACTCAATTGCTTGTCACGCCCAAAATAACGCCGGAGCCCGGGCTTGTCAATCGGGATGGATCACTTTCTCTGCCGCCCCCGCTCGAAACTGGATCAATCCAGCGCGGAGAGCAGATGTTCGACGTTGAGCACTTTTTCGCGGAGGTCGCCGCAAGTCCAGGCGTAATGGTTGGTCGCCTCGAAGCCGAGCCGCGAGTCGCGGCGGGCAAGTTCGTGAAGCCGGATCGCAAGCGCGCGCTCCTCGAGCAGGATTTCGCGCAATTCCGGCGACTTTTCGCCCCGCAGCCGGACCCAGGCGCACTGCAGCGCCGCGCTGCGGAAACAGCAGTAGTTCGCCTCGGCCACTCCCGCGAGGTCGTCGCAGGCGGCGCGGTGGGCCGGGTCGACCGCCGCCGCCGCGTCGGCGAGGGCGGCGAGCCCGTCGCTCCAGATCTGCGAAACGATCATCAGCTGCTGCTCAAAGACTTCGGGGGGATAGGGCCCGCGCCAGCTTTCGAGGTCGTCGTAGGGAAAGCCGACCATGGTGGCGGCGTAGCCGGTCGGTTCCGGCCAGAGCAGATTGGACGGCCCCGCATTGTGGGGCGCGGTGTAGACCACTTTGATGTCAAAGGGGAAGCGGCTGAAAGCCTCGCTGAAAAGATCGAGCGCGCGGGTCACCCCCGCCGCCGCCGTTTGGCCGAAGCGTTTCACCGTCATCTCGTCGTGGCTCAAGGTCAAAAGATCCATATTGAGCGACGGATAGCCGCCGAGGGTCCAGCTGACCATCAGGTCGTCGACCCCGGCGCGGCGGAGGTTCCCGAGGTGTTTTTCGACCAGCCGGGTGGCGGGAATGTAGGGGACGGTCGCGCCTTCCCAGGAGTTGCCGAGCTGGATTTTGGCGGCGGTGCGGAGGTTGGATCGGCGGGCGAGTTGCCACAGCGCTTGGCTGCGTTCGCTCGGGCCGGGGTGTGAAATCGAATAGTCGTTGACCACCACTTTGACCCCGGCGGATTCAAAGGCGAGGCCGTTTTCACTGACGCAAAGGAGTTCCGCCTCGGGGGGCAGCGCGGGAATGATCCTCGCCGCCCACTCTTCCGGCCACGGGCCCCAGTTCCAGACCAGCACCCGGGCTTCGGGGTTGGCGCGGCGGGCGGCGCGGACGATGACGGTGTTGACTTCGGCGATGATCGCCGCCGGATCGCGCCCGGCGCAGCGGGGACATCCGGCGGGGTCGTCGCTGCGCGAAAAGCAGTGGGTGACGTTCTCGGAATAGGTGATGGTGAAGGCGCCTCCGAGTCCGGGCACCTGACGGAAAAGGGTTTCGACCGCGCTTGCGAGCCAGCTCAGCACCGCCGGGCGCGAGGTGCACATGCTGCTTTCGTTGCGGTGTTCGCGGATGGTGCCGAGGTACTTTCCGGCCAGCTCCGGATGCGAGGCAAAGAGTTCGACCGGGAGGCCGCGGGGTTCATTGAGGTAGATGAAGAGCTTGATGCCGTATTTGGCCGCGCGCGCGACAAGCTTGTTCAAGGTCGCGATCCGCTGCTCCCATCCCGTCGAGAGCTCCGGGGCGTCGGCGAAATAAGTCAACGCCACCAGCAGTCCCGGCAGCCAGACCGCGTTGATGCCGCGGTCGGCGAGGAGTTTCAGCAGCGCTTCGGGGTAGGGGTCGAGCTCGGGCGAGCTCAAGGCGTCGCCGTAGAGCGCTGAATACGAGTAGGCGATCCGGAGGTCGAAATCCGACTTTGCCGCCGCGGCCGGAGCGGACGGCAGCGCCGCCGCTTCGCGCTCGAAGCGGGCGATAAAACCGAAAGGCGGTTCCTCCGGC
>CAZRFG010000106.1:0-10755 GCA_964599205.1 uncultured Victivallaceae bacterium | reverse complement strand
CTTGCATTATACTATATTTAGATGATCATCTAAATGAGGAGTTCTGAAATGGGATTTCAGGAAACGTTCCGGGCGCTCGGAGACGCGACCCGGCGGCGGATGCTGGAACTGCTGAAGGACGGACGCCGTTCGGCAGGGGAGCTCGCCGCCGAATTCAAGCTCTCCAATGCGACCATTTCGCACCACCTCGCGATCCTCCGCGAAGCCGGACTGGTGAGCGAGGAGCGGCAGGGTAAATTCATTTACTACGAACTCCGGGCCAGTGTGCTGGAGGAAGCGATGGGGTGGCTGATCACCTTCAAGGAGGAGAAACATGAATCGCTACGAAAAAATCATCGCCGCGCTGAGCGTGCTGCCGCTGGCGCTGGCGCCGGTCTTCCGCATGATTCTGCCGGAGCGGATTCCGGTTCACTGGAATCTTGCCGGACAAATTAACCGCTGGGGGAGTTCCTGGGAGCTGATCCTTACTTTTCAGGGGATGCTGCTGATTCAGGGCTTGATTTATCTTTTCCTGCGCCGGACCTTCAGGAACAAACCCGAGTGGATTTTGCCGGCTCAACTGATCATCGTTGTTATGATGGCGTTCAATACGGTCATCATGTTCGGCTCGTTCGCTTTGGCGTATTATTCCGGCCGCGGTGGCGTGCCTTTGCGGGGCGTTGTCACCGGGCTCTGGCTGCTGCCCAATCTGGCGCTGCTGCTGCTGGGGCGGAAATACGCTCCCGCACTGTTGCCGGGACAACCCGGCAACGTGTCGGTGATGAGGCACATTCTGCTCGCAACCCTGATTTTGTTTCTCGGCATCGGGATCATCGGACTGATCGGTGTCAAATTGCCAGTTAGGACGGGCGGGTTGATTTTCGCCGGTATCGGTTGGCTCTTCATCATCATCGGCAACGTGATGCCGAAGCTCAAAACCAATCCGTGGGCGGGAATCCGGATCAAATGGACGATGGAAGACCCCGAAATCTGGTACAAAACCCATCGCCTCGCCGGACGGCTCTGGATCGCCGGAGGATTGATCATGATGATCGCCTTTCTCAGCCCTCCCGCCAATATCCTGCTGCCGGCGGTGACTTCACTCCTCTTTTTGATGGTCGGCATTCCGGTGCTCTACGCCCGGCATCTCGCCCGGCGGAAAAAGATGGCGGCGGAGTCGTAATCAGCGTTTGGGATCGAAGGTCACTTCGAGCAGGCGCACTTCACCCTGGAGAAAGCCGGTGTCGCGGTAGTAGGTGACCAGTTCGATCCGGCCGCCGTCGCGGGCGAATTCGCCGTGGCCGAGCCCGGAGTATGCGCCGCAGGCCCCGGTGTTGGGGAGGCAGTCGGCGAGCTTGACCGGCTCCGACCACGGCCCTTCCGGGCGCTCGGCGGTGCGGTAGACCAGTTGATTGGCTAAAGGCACGGTGTAGACGGCGAGATACTTCCCGAGATACCGATTGAAGTGGACGCTCAGCATCGGCGCGCCGTCGAAGAGTTTGACCGCCTTGGCGGCGTCCCGGCTCCACTTGCCGGATCCCGCGAAGAATTCCCATTTGGCGCGGTCGAGGGCGTCGGCGAAGTTGACCCGGCCGAGTTGGATCGGCTTATTTGGGAAGCGGTTGTCGCATCCATAGAGATACAAGTATCCGTCCAGCGCGAGTCCGGCGTCGCCGAGCTCGATGTCGCCGGGCGGGAACAACATCGCGACGCGTTCCGGCCTGGCGGCGGGATCGCGCCAGACCGCGGCCGAGCGGCCGATGCCCTTGAAATCCCACTCGTTGGCGCTGCCGCACTTCATCAGCGAAAAAAAGATCAGCGCATACGAGTCGTCCGGCGCGGCGACCAGCGGGCCCGGCCAGATCGCGTAGCGCGAGCGCTGTTTCTCCGGCACCCGGTCGTTGAAGTGACGCTGATTGTAGGCCGCTTCCTCGGGGAGGAACGGGAAAAATTCGGCCGGCACCGGTTCATTGGCGGCGTACTCCGCGCCGTGAACCCGGCTCAAATCGGCTTGGGGATCGATCCCGAAGCCGCTGTTGCTGAGCCAGCAGAAGCCGTTGGCGGACGGGCGCGAGGTGATGGTGTCGCCGAAGAACCAGTACGACTTGCCCCGCCACAACCCGCTGTAGCCGCCGTCGCGGCTGCGGATCAGCGGGTCGCTTTGGACCGGTCCGAGATCGCGGACGGTGAAGGCCGGTTTTTCCGGGACGGCGGCGCATCCGGCGGCGAAGAGCAGTGCGGCGAAGAGCAGTGCTGCGAAGGCGGCGAAAAGCATTTTCATCGGATGATTCTCCATACTCTCAGCGCACCCGCGCGGCGGCGTTGTTTCGCTCCTCCTCCGCCATCTGGGCGCGGACGGTCGGGAAGTTGAATTCATTCATCACCTGATCGATATCAAGTGTGCCGGGGTCGGCCGAGAAACGGACCCGCGCTTCGGGGCGGAAGGTTTCGATGGTCAGTTTGTCGCCGTACTTCTCGCGGATTTTCTGCACCAGATCCATGCGGGTGAGCGAACGCACCGCGCTGTTGAGGTTGACCGTCCGGGTCATTACCGGCGAAAACATGTCGGCGGTCGCGGTGGTGCGGCCGATGTCGTCGATGACGTAACTCTCGAAGCCCTGCGCATGACTCGACACCGCATGCATGCCGAGCTCGAAGCAGCGCCGGTTGAGGATCTTGCCCGCCGGGAAATAGGTGCTGAACAAAATCAACTTGACGTTTTCCCGGGCATAGTGCTCAAAGAGCGCGTCGCAGTTCATATCCCAGCAGATCGCGAGGCCGATTTTGCCCCACGGGGAATTCCAGACCGGCGGATCGGCCGGACCGGGCACGCTTGAACTCAGCTCATCCGGCGGCATGAAACACTTGAAATAGGTGTAAACGGCTTTGCCTTCTGGCGAAAAGACCACCAGCGCATTGCGTTTGAGGCCTTTGTCATCGCGGACTTTCATTCCGACCGCGAGATAGAGCTTGAGGTTGGCGGCGATTTTCCCGAGTTCCCGGTAAGCCGGGCCGTCCGGCGACTCGTAGGCGCTGTCGGCGGGATCGAAGCCGTTGACAACGACTTCCGGGAAGAGCGCCAGCTCGGCGCCGTCGAGCTTGGCCAGCCGGGCCAGCCGGTCGATCTCCCGCAGCGCCGCCGCCTGGGGGCGGATCAGCTGCGGTTGCGACACGGTGGCGATCCGCAGACTTTTGGCCGGCGGAGCTCCGGCGAAGGCGACCAGGGCGGTCAGCAACAACAATGCCGCAAAACTTTTTTTCATGGGATCCCCTATGAGTAGAAAATGCATCCGGTGAGGAGAAGGGCGGTCAGGATGGCAAGCAACAGATGTTTCATTTTTTTTGTTTATACCATACATGAAATTGCCGAAAATACAAATTTTTCAATTTTGACTCGGTTGACTCGGATTTTGACAGTTTTGTCGAGCCGGCGGTTTGCTTTCCCGGCCGAAAGTCGTATTTTGTTGAAAAAAGGAGAATTGGCGATGGAGCATCAGCATTTTCAAACGTCATCGCCCCGGACCTGGCGGGCGGGGACGCTTACGTACACTTCAGCTGGGATCGTCGGATTGTTCTGCTGGCTTCTCTGGGGCGATTTCGCCTGGGCGCTCAAGGAGCGGTCGGTCGGATACGTCGCCCAGCTGATGGTGAAAAGTTTCGAGATCACCGACTTCGGCTATACCGTGCTGATGGTCTCGGTGCCGTGCCTCACCAACCTCTTTCTGATGCCGGTGATCAGTTTCCGCTCCGACCGCCATCGCGGCAAATACGGGCGGCGGATTCCGTACCTCGCGATGTTCACCCCGCTGGTGGTGATCGGGCTGGTCGGGCTCGGGCTGTCGCCGATGCTCGGCAAAATCGTCCACCAATGGATCGGGCCGGAGAAGATCACGCTCAACATGGTTTCGCTGCTCGTCTTCGGCTTCTTCTGGATCATCCTCGACATTGGGACGTCGCTCACCAACGCCATTTTTGTGGCGCTCGCCAACGACGTGGTGCCGCCGCAGCTGATCGGGCGCTTCCTCGCCCTCTTCCGCATGGTGAGCTTGTGCTGCGCAGTCTTTTTCAGCTACCATCTGCTCGGCATCGCCGAAGTTTACGGGAGTTACATCTTTATCGGCCTCGGCATTTTCTACTTCGTCGGGCTCTACACCATCTGCCTCAAGGTCAAAGAGGGCGAATATCCCCCGCCGGACACCGAGGGGGCGGACCGCCCCCGGGATTTCTTCAGCGCCGCCAAAGTTTATTTCGGCGAATGCTTCTCCGATCCCTACTACCGCTGGGTGATCATCGCCCAGACCTGCTGCTCGCAATCGATGCTGCCGATCAATATTTTTGCGATCTTCTACGCCAAAAGTTTGAATCTCAATATGGATCTCTTCGGCAAAATCAGCGCCGCGACCTTTCTGGTGGCGGTGCTGTCGAGCTTCTTCCTCGGGCTGCTTTCGGATAAATTCCATCCGGTGCGGACCGGGATGGCCGCGATGGCGCTGATGCTCTGCGTCCAGTTGAGCGCCTGCTTCCTGATCCACGATGTCAGGAGCTTCCTCATCATCTACTTTATCCACGAAATTCTGGCAATGAGTTTCAACACCCTGACCGCCTCCTACGCGCCGCGGCTGTTCCCCAAGGCGCTGTACGCCCAGTTCAATTCGGCGCTCCAGATGCTGCTCGCGATCACTTCATTGATCATCGCCCCCATCGGCGGCTTCATTCTTGACCGCACCGGCAACAACTACGCGTTGACCTTCCTGATGGGCGGGATCATCGGCGCCGCCGGGCTCCTGTCGCTGGTGATGGTGTTCCGCGGCTACCTCAAATACGGCGGCGACGACGATTATCAGCCGCCGCTGCCCGCCGTATGGCACAAGCGTGGCGCAGAAGCCGGCGAGGTGTGCAAATGAACGGCAAGGAACGGGTCAAGCTGGCGATGGATTTTCGCGAATCCGACCGGATTCCGACCGGTGAATTCGCGATTGATTACGAAATGGTTTCAAAGATTGTCGGCAAACCGAGTTTGTATCGCGGACGGTTCCTTGAAGACCAGGCGCTGGCGGAAGGGCGCTGGGCTGAACTTGCGGAAGATTACATCGAAGATTACAGCCGGGTCATCGAATTTTTTGGCTGGGACCTGGTGGTGGTGACTTTGCTGCCGTCGCGGCACGGCCAATATCGGCCGTGGCTCAAATGCCCGGAGGAGGGCGAGGAAGTATATACCCGCGGCGATGGCGTGCTCTACTGCCGGACTCCGCAGAACTGGATGATCCGTTTTCGTGACGACCGCCCGGTCAAAGGAACGCCGCTGCCGACGGAGTCCGAACTCGCCTGCGAGCTTCCGGTCGTGATGCCTGACGATTCGTGCTTGATTCAGATCGAAAAAATTACTGAGCGTTTCGGGCGCGATCATCATATCGCCTTGCGCATTCCGGTCGGTTTTGATTACCCGATGTTCGGGGCGAATGAAGAAGAGGGGTTCGAAAATCTGCTGCTTGAAGAGGACATCATCGACCGCTGGATCGAGCGCGACCGCAAAATGCGGGTTGCTTACCTCAAAATGATGCTTGATCGTTTTCCCGATGTCGACTCGATCCTGGTCGGCGTCGACTATGGCTGCAACACCGGTCCGCTGATTTCCCCGGCGTTGTTCCGCCGCTGGATCATGCCGGGCTGGTGTGAGGTTGCGTCCGAGGTGCATCGCCGCGGCAAAAAATTGATTCTTCACTCCTGCGGAAACAACTGGCTGCTGCTTGACATGTTCGTCGAGTCGGGAATCGACGTCTATCAGTCGATTCAGATTTCGGCCGGGATGGATATGGGCGAACTCAAACGTCGTTACGGCGGAAAATTGACGCTTTGGGGCGGCGCCGGAATGGAGCAACTGATCGGCGGCACCCCGGAAAGTTGCCGCGAAGAGATTCTCCGTTCGATCCGTGCCGCCGCCGCCGGTGGCGGTTTCATCGCGGGCGCTTCGCACTCGGTCGGCGTCGGCGTCAAATTCGCCAATTATCAGGCGATGCTTGACGCCGTCCGCCATCCCGGAGTTATTCCACGGTGACGCTCTTGGCCAGGTTCTTCGGCTGGTCGATTTCGCAGCCGCGCTCGCGGGCGAAAAAGTAGGCGAAGAGCTGGAGCGCCACCACCGTGGTCAACGGCGCGGTCCAGCGGCTGCCGGCCGGCACCCGGATCAGGTCGCTCGTCATCGCCGCCACCTCGGGATCGTCGCCGGTGGTCACTGCGATCACCGGCGAACGCCGGGCGACGCACTCCTGAATGTTGCCGAGCAGCTTGTCGCGGCCGGGAATGGCGTTGGCGAGGGCGATCACCGGGACGTGCTTGTCCAAGAGCGCAATCGGCCCGTGTTTGAGCTCGGCGGCGTGGTAGCCCTCGGCGTGGACGTAACTGATTTCCTTGAGCTTCAGCGCCCCTTCGAGCGCGACCGGGTAGAGCACCCCGCGGCCGATGAAAAAGAAATCCTGGAGTTTGGCGTACTTTTTGGCGATCTTCTCAATCGCGCCGGCTTCGGCGATCACCTGCCGGATCAAATCGGGCAGCGATTCGAGCTCGTCGAGGAGTTTCAGCCCGTCTTCGAAGCTGACCCGCCGGTTGCGCCCGAGGTGGAGCGCCAGCATCAGCAGCGCCGCCACCTGGCAGCTGAAGCCCTTGGTCGAGGCCACGCTGATCTCCGGCCCGGCGTGCAAGTAGATGCCGCGTCCGGCTTCGCGGGCGATGGTCGAGCCGACCACGTTGGCGATCGCCGCCACCGTCGCCCCTTTGTTGAGCGCCTCGCGCACCGCGGCGAGGGTGTCGGCGGTTTCGCCCGACTGGCTGATCGGCAGCACCAGGGTGTTCGACTCGAGGATCGGGTTGCGGTAACGGAACTCGGCCGCCTGCTCGACCTCGGTCGGAATTCCGGCGATGTCTTCAAAAAAGTACTCCCCGATCAGGCCGGCGTGAAGACTGCTGCCGCAGGCGGCGATGATGATCCGTCCGAACTGGGCGAGCTCGCGGGGAGGGAGGTTGAGTCCGCTCAGGATCACATTGGCGCCGCGCCGGTCGAGGCGGCCGCGCAAGGTGTTGGCGACGGCTTCGGGCTGTTCGTGGATCTCTTTAAGCATGTAGTGGTCGAAGCCGCCTTTGCCGGCGGCGGCGACGTCCCAGGTGATGCGGGAGATTTCGCGCTCGACCGGGAGGTTCTGCCAGTCGCGGACTTCGAGTTTGGCCGGGGTCAGCACCGCGAGTTCGCCGTCCTGGAGGTAGATCACGTTGCGGGTGTGGGCGACCAGCGCGGTGATGTCGCTCGCCACCATGTTGGCGCCGTGGCCGACGCCGAGGACGATCGGACTGCCGTTGCGGACGCAGACGATGGTCTCGGGGTGAAATTCCGAAATCACCGCGATGCCGTAGGTGCCGTGCAACTGCCGGATCGCCGCCGCCACCGCCTGGGCGAGGTCGCCGTCGTAACAACCGGCGATCAAATGGGCGATCACTTCGCTGTCGGTGTCGGAGGCGAACTCCACTCCGGTACCCTCGAGCTTGCGGCGGAGTTCGCCGTAGTTCTCGATGATGCCGTTATGAACCACCGCGAATTTCCCGCTCCGGTCGAGATGGGGATGGGCATTCTTCTCAAGCGGCGCGCCGTGGGTCGCCCAGCGGGTGTGGGCGATGCCGGTGAAGCCGCGCAAATTTCCGGTCTTTTCGGCGAGGTTGGCCACTTTTCCCACCGACCGCACCGTTTTCAGGCCGCCGTCGATCACGCTCAGTCCGGCCGAGTCGTAGCCCCGGTATTCGAGATGGCGCAATCCGGCCAGCAGAATTTCCACCGCATTCTCATGCCCGACAAATCCGACGATTCCACACATTTTTCTCACCCTTTTTAAAACACAAATAAAAAGCCTTACCCATTAAAGCTTTATGACAAAATATCTACTATAGCACCGGAGGACCCGAAATGCCAGCGGGGGAAGGGGGGTGAAGACAAAAAAAATCCGGGTGGGAAGACCGGATCGAAGAAAGCGAAAAGTGATTCAGCGGCGGCGGAAAAAGGCGACGCAGTGGCTCTTTTGCCAGCCGTGCTTGCGGTAAAAGGCCATCGCGGCGTGGTTCTGGTCGTCGCAGTAGAGCCGCATCCGCACCGCGCCGTGCCGATAGCACCACTCCTCGGCCATGGCGAGCAGTTGCTCACCGATGCCGAGCCGCCGGAAATCGGGGTGGACGACGATGTCGTCGATGTCGCCCGACCAGCCGCCCTCGGCGGTCGAGATGCCGAGCGAAGCGATCACCACCCCGGCGCAGCGGCCGCCGCATTCGGCGAGGTAGATGATCCCTTTGCCGGCTTCGAGAAAGAGCGTCAGCGCCCGGTGCTGTTTCGCCGGATCCGGCGCAAAGTCCTGCTCATCGGCGAAAAGCATCCCGAGCAATTCCGAAATTGCCGGAATGTCGTCGAGCCCGGCGGGGCGGAATGTCAACTCGGGACGGCTCACTGGTTGAGGAAATCGTTGAGTTCGGAGACGCAGAAGAGGTTGTTGTACTCTTTGCTCGGGATGTTCTTGGCCAGCACGATCACTTTGTCGTGGCCCGCGAACCCGGCTTGCTCGATCAGCGCTTCGGCGGAGATTTTCTGGAGCTCCTGAATGTTCTCGATGAACTTCTGGTGCATCGGAATCACGCCGTAGGTCAGCGAAAGCTGGCGGACCACCGTCGGACGGTAGCTGAAGGTATAGATCGGCAGCTTCGGCCGCAGCGCCGAGCAGAGGCGCGGGGTGTCGCCGCTCGAACTGTTGCAGATGATCGCCCGGATCGGCAGTTCATTGGCGGCATCGACCGCGGAGCGGACCATGAAGCGGTGGATATCATCGCGGCCGGCATCGGAAATATCGCTGATCTTGGTGAAATAAGGCTGGGGCGATTTTTCGGTCACTTCGAGAATCCGGCGCATCATCGAGATCGCTTCGACCGGGTATTTGCCTTGGGCGGTTTCGCCGCTCAGCATCACCGCGTCGGTGCCGTCGTAGACCGCGTTGGCGACGTCATTGACCTCGGCCCGGGTCGGCAGCGGACTTTCTTCCATGCTCTGCAGCATCTGGGTGGCGGTGATCACCGGTTTGCCGCGCCGGACGCAGGCCCGGATCATCGCCTTTTGGGTGAGCGGCACTTCTTCAAGCGGGATTTCGATGCCGAGATCGCCGCGGGCGACCATCACGCCGTCGGCGATGTCGAGGATTTCCTCGAGGTGGTCGACTCCCTGGCGGTTTTCGATTTTGGCGATGATCTTAATCGGGCTGTCGCTGGTTTCGAGGATGCTTTTGACCGCCATCACATCGGCGGCGCAGCGGACAAAGGAGTGGGCGATGAAGTCGAGTTCATTGCGGATCGCATAGTCGATAAAATCGCGGTCCTTCATCGTCAGCGCCGGGGTTTTGAGTTCGGCGTCGGGGACATTGACCGACTTGCGGTTTTTGATGAAGCCGTCGCACATGGCTTCGCAGGTGAGGGTTTTGGGGTTCTTGCGGAGCACTTTGAGCGACATGGCTCCGTCGTCGAAAACGATCCGCTGGCCGACCTTGACTTCGGCCACGAATTTGGGATAGTTGACCTGGATCGCTTCGCTCTGCGGCACGGTTTCGCCGGTCACTTCGACTTGCGTGCCCTTGGCGAGGATGACCGGATTTTCGATATTGGCGGTGCGGATGTTCGGGCCCTTGGTGTCGACCATGATGGCGAGCTTGTCCGAAACTCCGCGGACGATTTTGACCAGCCGGTCCATGTCTTCGATGGAGGTGTGGGCGCTGTTGATGCGGACGACATCCATTCCGTTATGATAAAGCTCCCGGACCAGTTCGGGGGTGGCGGTGGTGGCATTGACGGTGGCGACGATTTTTGTCTGTTTCATACAGTTTTCTCGAATTGTCTTTGGCGTTTTGGTAAATTTATATAATATAGTTCGGAAAATAAGAAAAACAACCGTTATTCCGCTCGGACTTGAGCAATGTCGGCGGCGTCGGTGAAAACCATCGCCAGCCGGTCGAGCCCGAGGGCGCAGCCGGAACATTGCGGAAGACCGGCTTCGAGCGCGGCAAAGAAGTCATCGGCAAGCGGATACGAAAGCATGCCGCGCGCGGCGCGGAAACGGAGCGTGGCTTCGAAGCGGGCGCGCTGTTCGGCCGGGTCGAGCAGTTCGCCGTAGGCATTGGCGATCTCAAGGCCGCCGATGTAGAGCTCCCAGCGTTCGGCAACGCGGGGATTGTCCGGCGACAGCCGGGCCAGCGAGGCGCGGTTGGCGGGGTAATCGGTGAGGATGGCGATCCGGTCGAGCCCGAGTTTCGGCTCGATCCTGGTCACCATCAGCTCGTCGAAGAGGTCGCGCGCATCGGCTTCCTCCATCGAAATATCGCAATAGCGGCGGAAAGCGTCTTCGACGGTGATCACTTGGGGTTCGGCGCCGAGGTCGACCGTCCGGCTGCGGAACGGCGTTTCCGGCCTGCCGGAGAGCGCGATCGCGGCGTCGCGGATCAGAGCGCAGGTGAAGTCGGCGAGCTCCCGGTAGTCGAAGCCGGCGGCGTAGAATTCGAGCATGGTGAACTCTTCGCGGTGACGCGAACCGTGTTCGCCGGCGCGGAAGCAGCGGCCGATCTGGTAAATTCGCTCGTACCCCGCCGCGAGCATGATCTTCATCGCGATTTCGGGGCTGGCGCGGAGAAATTTGGTCCCCGCCGGGATCGACTCGATGTACTCCTCGGGGGCGGGGGCCTCGATCATCAAATCGGTCTCGACTTCGAG
>CAZRFG010000105.1:0-10819 GCA_964599205.1 uncultured Victivallaceae bacterium | reverse complement strand
GCTGATGTCGAGATGGTTGGTGGGTTCGTCGAGCAGCAGCACGTCGGGATTGTAAAAGAGCACCTGGGCCAGCAGCACCCGGAGCTTGAAGCCGCCGGTCAGGCTCGACATCGGCAGCTGGTGCTTGTCCTCGGAGATGCCGAGTCCGACCAGCAGTTTGGCGGCGTCGGCTTCCATGGTGTAGCCGCCGGCGTCGGCGAAAAGCGACTCGATGTCGTTGGCGCGCTCCTCCTCCTCGGCGGTCAAATCGACGCCGGAGTAGAGGTATTCACGGTCTTTGTGCACCGCCCACAGCTTTTCGTGGCCCATGCAGACGGTGTCGAGGATGGTTTCGTCCTCGTACTGATAATGGTCCTGCTTCAAATAGCCAAGCTGGCAATCCTTGTCGATCGCGACTTCGCCGGTGGTGGCGTCCTGGAGGCCGGCGAGAATCTTCATAAAGGTCGACTTGCCGGAGCCGTTGGCCCCGATCAGCCCGTAACGGGCTCCGGGCTTGAATTTGACCGAGACGTTTTCAAAAAGCGTCTGCTGACCGAACTTCATCGAAACATTGGCGGCGGAGATCATCGATAACCCTTCTCTATAATTAAGTTAAAAAACACACTTTACTATAGCACCGGAATCTAATTTTGCCAGTTGCCGGATGCGGATTATCGCGCCGAATCGAGCCTTCGCGCCGGCCGTGTCCGCCGCCGGAGTGCAAGTCCATATCCCGTTTTCGGTAAAAAATCAATTCTGCGGGGGTTGACTTTGCCCCAAGATCGCGTTATTTTCTGTTATGGACAAAAATGATGCAACGGTCGCCGGCGGCAAGCCGGCTTGTTCGCCGCCGGAGACGGTGGTGCTGGCCGCCGTTATTCTCGGCGGTATTGTGCTTCGCCTCCGGCAGTGGCAGTGTTTCGAATTCAAGGACGATCAGGCGCGGGCGGTGCTGGACAGCATTTGCGCGCTCCGCGAAGGGTTCATGATTCCTCACGGCGCGATTTCGAGTTTCGGCCTGCCGCTGCCGCCGTACGGCAATATCCTGCTCGGTTTTTTCAGCATCTTCGGCACTTCGACTTTCTTTTTCGCCGGGATTTTTGTCGCGGTGTCGCTGCTGACGCTGCCGGTCTGCTTCTGGATTTGCCGCGAGCTCTACGGCGCGGCGACCGCGCTGCGGGCCACCGCTTTTCTCGCCGCGACGCCGGTGATGATCTGGAACGCCTCCAATTTGTGGGGGCCCAGTTTCCTGCCGCTTTTCACGTTGGTTTTTCTCTACGGGACGATCCGTTACCTTGAAACCGGGCGCGAACGGTTGTGGGTGATGGCGGCGGCGGCGGGTTTCCTAGGCGCCGTGATGTGGCACCTGAGTTCCGGTTTCCTCGCCCCGGTGCTGTTCTACGCGGCGTGGCGGCGAAAACTCCGCTGGCGGACCTTTTTCGCGACTTCGGCGGCGGCGCTGCTGCTGCTGCTGCCGTGGCTGTGGTTCCTCGCTTTCCAGTGGGACCGGAAGTTATCGTTTCTGGCGCAAGAAGAGGGGGGGAAGCTGTTCGCTTTCGGCCGCGAGCTGTTCTATCTCGGCAATGCCGGGTTTTTCCACAACTACTTCCCGTCCGGTTCGTACCTGGCTGAATTCGGCAACCGGACGGCGGCCGCGATCGCGGTCGGGGCGGGGGGCCTCTTCGGCTGGATCGGGGTCGGGCTTTTTTGCTGGAAACGCCGCTGGACCGACCGCGACATCATCCTCGTCGCAATTGCGATTGGCCTCCCGTTGCTGTTTTTCGTTCTCGGCATCCGGATCTATTATCACTATTTGCAGGTTTCGCTGGTGCCTTTCATCGTGATGGCGGTGACCGGTTATGCCAGGTTGCGTCCGGGAGTCCGGGCGGCGCTGTTCGGGGCGGTTTTCGGCTCGTTTTTGCTTCTCGCCGCGTCGATGCAGACGAAAATGATCCGGGGGAACGGGCATTACGATGAATTCGGACCGTCCGGGAATTACCTCGAGTCGATCGCCGCCGGGCTTGACCGCGAGTTCGCCGGACGTCCGCTGTCGCTCCAGGTGATCGCACTCTCGCCGGAGGCGAAAAAGAAGCTCGACCCGATTGCGGTGCTGTATATTTTTGACCGCCACATGCAGTCGGAGGGCGAAAAGCGGATGCTCGGGATCGGTTTCGATCCGGTCGAGCGGCGCTATTTCCATTTGCTGTTGAAAGCGAAGTGACCCATGGGACGCCATACCGTGCCGGTGACCCGGCTGCTCGATTACATCGAAACCAGGATCCTCTCCGGCGAATATTTGCCGGGAACGATGCTGCCCTCGGTGCGGCGGATGGCGGCCAAGTTTAAACTGAGCTACGGCACCGCCTACCGCGCCTTTGCCGCGCTCTGCGAATCGGGGGTGCTCGAGCAGCGCGCCAACCTCGGTTTTTTCGTCACCTCGCGCCGCCGCCGCGGCGGGGAGCGCCGGATCAAGGTTTTCATGGAGCTGGCGGTCCAGCCCGACGTGTCGATGATGTACCACAGTCTGCTGGGGGCGCGCGACCTCGCCGAAGCCCACAATTTCCAGCTTGAACTGATCCCCGCCCATTGCAATTCGGTGACCGTCGAAACCTTCCGCGAAGCTTCCGAGGACTGCGAAGGGATGCTGCTGCTGAGCGCCTACGACTGGTTTCTCTCGCGCTTTGAAACCCGGGTGCCGACGGTGGGGGTGCTGATGCTCAATTCCTACCACGGCCTGATTTCGACGGTCAATATCGACCTCTTTGACGCGATCCGCTGGGCGGTCGATTATTTTCTCGGTCAATCGACCGACGAAGTCAAAGTCTTCTCCAGCCCCAAGCCGATCTACCGCCAGCGCGCCCGGATGTTCCTCAACAGCTGGCGCGACGTCGGCGGCAAGGGCGAATTCATCGATTCGGACATGCCGCAGGATTACGAATTCAAGCCCGGTTACGGATATTTCTTCACCTCCGACGACTGGCTCAACACGGCCTCCAAAGCCTATTGCGCGCGCACCGGCATGCGGCTGGAGCAGGCGTTTCCGGCTCTCGGCATCGACGGCAAACACGCGGTCAATCCGGACTTTCCGCCGTTTCCCACCGTCGCCGTCGACTGGCGGCTGATCGGCCGCACCGCGATGGAGGAGCTGCTGCGCCGGATCGCCCAACCTGAAGCCCCGGCCCGGAACCTGACCGTCTGCGGCCGTTTGGAGCTGCCGGGACAGTTGCCTTTTTGAATCATTTTTGATCGACATTTTTTGTTAATATAACTATTTTATATACAATTGTTTGATTGTTTTTCAACGATGTTGATAAATGGTGATTATGGATCGTGTAGATCAGTTTGTCTTTCCAAATTATTCCGCCCGCCTTGTTTTCCCCGCCGCTTTCCGGTATAATATGGGTGTCAAAAAAACAACCCGAAAGCGAGGAAAACATGCTCAAATTACGGAATTTTACGCTGATCGAACTCCTGGTCGTGATCGCCATCATCGCCATCCTGGCCTCAATGCTGCTGCCGGCCCTCAACAAGGCCCGGGACAAGGCGCACAACACCACTTGCTCCAACCAGATGCGCCAGCTCGGAACCTATGAATTGATGTACTCGGCCGACTCCGGCGACTTCCTGGTGCTGACCCGGAACCGCAAAGATTCGCATGACAGCTGGTTTGAGAAACTCGCCGCCTACGCCACCGGCACCAAGGATGCCACCTTCCAGAACGGCAACCGGCTGTTTTTCGAGCAGAAGCGCCGCGGCTGGTACTCGCAGGGCTACGCCCAGGTGCCGCTCTGTCCGTCGGTCAAGGATCCCAAAACCGATCTCAATTACACCACCATGCCCTACACCGGCAACGGCCGCGGCGGTTATGGTCGCAACACCTATTTCGGCACCCGCGCCGACAACGGCGTCGACTGGTACGCCGGGTCGGGCGGGAGTTATTCGCAGGTCCGGGCGGGTTCGGTCCGGAAGCCCTCGCGGACCGCGCTTCTGATGGAAGCGTATATTTTCTACGTCGGCGCCGGCGGCGCGGAGTGGAAATCCTACGTCCGTTTCCCGCACGACAATCAGATGAACGTTCTCGCCGTTGACGGCCACGTCGACAAACTGCGCGGCATTCAAACCGCGACCTGGGGCGGCACCACCGTCCCGTTCAACAGCCTCGATTTCCACTTCCGGCCCGATGCCCAGCTTGACAGCAACGGCCTCCCCGCCGGGATGTGAGGAAGATTCCGCTCCGGTTTTCCGGCGCTCTGCTCAAAAGGGGGAGCGCCGGAATTTTTTTCCGGACCTTGCTTTCGTGACCAACTGCACTTATAATAAGAACATACCAATAGAGGAGAAAGCGGTGATGAAACCATTGACGGCGATATTGGCGGCATTGTGCCTCGCGTGGAATTTATGCGCGGCGGACGCGGTGATGCACTTCGACTTTGAAGCGCCTCCGGGGGTGCCGGCGAAGAATCTTGGCTCGACCGACGGCAACTCTTTCGGCCGTTTCCGCGAAAATACCAAAACCAAGCAGACCGCGCAGATCGCCGCCGACACCCCCGACGCGCTCAAGAGCCGTTCCAAAAGCTGCGCCGAAGTCAATCGCGGCCTGATCTGGCTCAAGCCCAACGGCAAGGCCCCTTACGAGTTCGCCGGCGGTTTCACTTTTAATCTGTGGTTCAAGGCCGACGCCGCGCCCGAGAAAATGGTGTTTTTCGGCTCCTTCAACAAGAGCTGGCGGCTCGGCTATGCCCCGACCAACCAGCGCTTCTATTTTCAGAACCAGGCCAATGCCGAACGCGAATACTCGACCCCGGTTCCGTTCCCGGCCGGATCGTGGCACATGCTGACGGTGACCGGCAAGGACGGCGCAATCAACTTTTTCCTCGACGGCAAGGCGGTCGGGGCGCGCAAACTCAAGCAGCCCTTTGCCCCCAGTCCGGAGCTTTTCCTCGGCAACGGCGCCGCTTTTGACGACAGCTGCTTCGACGGCCGGATCGACGATGTCGCGCTTTACGACGCGATGCTGACGCCGGACGAGATCGCCAAGCTTTTCGCCGGAGCCCCGGTCACCGTCAAGCGGACGGCGCCGGCTTCGGCGGTCAAACGCGCCCCCGGTACGCTCGAAAGGATCAAGAGCGAACCCTTCGGCCCCGACTTCAAGCCGTACGCGGTGGTGCGCGACCTCGCGCTGGTCAAGGACGGCAAACCCGCCGCGGTGATCGTCAAGGCCGACGCCGGTGAGTTCGCCGGACTTGAGACCAAACTTCAGGACGCGCTGGAAGCCCGCTGGAAAGTCCGTTTCCCGGTGATGGACGCCGCCGCCGCGCTCAAGAGCGGGATGCCGCTGATCCTCTTCGGCCGCAGCAACGGCAATATGTTGCTCCGCCGGCTCGACGTCAATACTTGTATCGAACACACCCAGAAAGGCTATGAAGTCCGGGTGATGCCGCAGGTTCTCGACTGGCCGTCGGGCGCGGTTTTCATCGGCGGCAAGGACGAGGCCGCGATGCTCAAAGGAGTCGAGGCGCTGACTTCGAAGTTCGCCGATCCCGGCAAACTCGGCTTCTTCATCGCGCTCGAAGATTTCAGCAACCACCAGCCCGACCCGGCCACGGTCAAAAAGATGGTCGAGGCGATGGCCGAACATTACCGGAATCCCCCCGACTACATTCCCAACCAGTCGGCAATCCGGGTCTTCCGCGAGCCCTCGGCCTGGTTCCGCCGCACCGGCGACCCCGCCTACGCCCGGGCGCTGGGCGATCAACTGAAAATTTACCTCGACAACTACGACAAAGCGATCAACGCCCGCAACACCCCGCCGTCCTTTATGCTCCACGAAATGCCGTGGCTCTTTGCCCTGGTTGAAAACTCCCCGGCGTTCACCGGCGAGGACCGCGCCCGTTTCGCCGAAGTGCTGCGCCGGACCGCCGAACACTGCATGGATTACTGGGAAATGCGCGAGCCGATGGCCAATTACGAGGCGGGCAAGACGGTTTACTACACCAACCACCCGATTTTCGCCTCGCGCTCGGTGTGGTTCGCGGGCAACTACCTCTGGACCCATTACCGTTACCAGCCCGCCGAATACTGGATGCGGGTCGCCGAAAACGCGCTCGCCGGGATCGCCCCCCATCCACTCGGGCCGGAGGATTCGGCTTCTTATCAATTCATCTGCTACCGCTTGTTCCTCACCTACGCGATCGGTTCGGGGAAATACGATGCCGCCTTTTTCAATTCCAAACCGTTCCTCAACTATATTGAATACTGCAAAGCATTGATGAGCCACCTCGGCGCGCCCGCCGGCTACGGCGACAACCCGGCGATGGGCAACCCCGGCGGCTTCCCGATCCTCGGCTACGCGGTCGATCTCTTTGCCGACCGTGAGGCGGAGAGTCTGCTCGCATTGATCGGCCGCGCCGGCGGCAATCCGACCTACCGCTCGATGATCGAGAATATGGGGGTCGACCTCGCCACCCCGCCGGCGATGAAGGATTCGACGGTCGGGCTCAAAACGTATTTGCTCGACGACTTCCGGATGGATTTGCGCAAGACGCCGGAGAAAAACACCGACGCGATCGACAAGATCTACTATCGCAGTTCCTGGCAGCCCGACGCCGGGTTCCTGGTGCTCTCCGGCATTTCCGCCGCTCCGCACGGACATCAGGGGGCGAACGGGATTTCGCTTTATCTGCGCGGCAGCCACTATTGGCTGATCGAGGGCGACTACATCCGGCTGCAGCCCGAGGAGCACAACTCAATCGCGCTCCGGGTCAACGGCGAAGCGGTCCGGCCCGGCGAAAAGAGCCCGGACAGCCTGGCCCGTCTGCAGTTTGCCGGCGAACTCCCGGATCAATCGATGGCGCTCACCGTCTCCAAGGTCCCCGCTTACGGCAAAGCCGTCGACTGGCGGCGCATGATCGGTTGGGAAAAGGACGCCGGTTTCTGGGTGGTCGATGATCTCCGGGCGATCGCCGATGCCGATGTCGCCGCCGAAAACCGCTTCCGCGCGCTGGCCGACGCGATCGAGACCAACGGCCAGACCGTTGCCCTGACCCAGAAGGATTCCCCGACCGCCAACGACCCCGACCGCCTCTTCATCAGCGAGGGCACCGGAGCGGAACGGCGGCTGGCGAGCCAGTTTGACGCCGGCCACAGCGGCAAGGACGGCTATTATCTCGGCCAGAAACTCGCTTCACCGCTGACCCGGGTAATCAAGCAGCGCCAGGCCGGGTTGCTCAAAAAGGGCGATTCCCTCCGCTTCGCCAACTATCTCGGCCATGAACCAATTACGGTGCGCGAGCTCGCACCCGGCGCTTATCTCGCGTTGGCGGCCAAGGCCGACGGCCCGGTCCGGCTGGCGCTGACCGGCCCCTGCCGCATCGCGGGCGTCGAATTCGATGGTGAGAGCTGTTTCGCCGGACCCCGCGGCCTGATCGCGGCCAAGGTCAAATCGCTCAAGGCGGGCGGACTCGACCTCAAATTCGCTCAGGCGCAGGACGTCAAACTCGCCGCCGTCGACTTGCCGCCGGGATTCTTCGCCGCGCTCCGCACCGCGGGCGAGGAGGCGGCGCTCAAAACCCCGCTGACGCCGGAAGTCAAAACGGTCGAGCTCAAGACGGCCAAGATCGATTTCGGCAGCCGGGTCACCGCGCTCGCCGCGCTCCCCGACGGCGCCTTTGCCGCCGGAACCGAAAAGGGGCTCTTCCGGGTGCTCGACGCCGGCGGCAAGACCCGCTTCGAGTGTTCGCTCGGCGCTGAAATCACTGCTGTCACCGGATTTGCGGTCAATGGCGCGATGCGTTACTTCGCCGCCGTCGCGCCGGAGAAAATCGACGGCGACGCCCGGCTGGTCGCTTTCGACTCCGCGGGCAAGGAGCTCTGGAGCGAGGAATTCGGCGTTTTCCAGGCCCGCAACGGCACCATCCGGACGCTGTTCCCGGCCAGGCTTGACAAGGACGGCCAGCCGTCGCTGATCGCCGGCAACGAGGGCTGGCATTATTTCGCTTATACGCCCGACGGCAAACTCAAGTGGAAGCGCCAGATCTACCACGGCGCCACCGCCGGCGCGGCCGCCGACCTCAATGGCGACGGTCTCGACGAAATCATCGCCGGGGCGGAATATTATTATCACCAGCTGCTCGGCTCCGACGGCAAAGTGATTTTCCAGAAAACCGCCGCCCCCTGGAATTACGCGGTCGCCGCGGTCGATCTCGACGGCGACGGCAAAATGGAGGCGCTCTGCGGCCGCAGCGACGGCCGGATTCATGTGATGACCCCTCCCGACGGCAGCAAGCTCGAAATCGACTCGCTCCCGGTCGGCGGCATTCCGGCCGGCATCGTTCCCTTTGCCGCGAACGGCGGCAAATTCGCCGCCGCCACCGCCGACGGACGGGTACTTTTCTATGGCGGCGCGGGCAAAGCCGTCAAAGCGGTTGATCTTCCCGTCGATCTCGCGGGCATCGCCGTCCGCGGCGATGAGATCGTCGCCGCCGGACTCGACGGCCGGGTCTGTCTGGTCAAGGCCGACGGTTCCTTCCGGGCGGCCAAGCTCGGCGCGGCCGATCCGCTCCGCCTGCCGCCGCCCGCTCCGGCGGCGGCGGGCTCGACGGCGGCGGTTGCCTCGGGAGATGCGCTTTATTTGATCCATTGATGCCGTTTCGGCGCCATGCCGGAGTCGTTTTCGACGAATCTTCGGCATGGCGCCGCTTTTTTTATAAAAAAGAGCTTTTTGCCGTGCGACGGCGTTGAAAAAGCGCGCATCAGGGTGTATTGTTTTTGGTCGAAGTATTTTTCGTAACGGGTTAGCACCTGATACATACACAAGCCATTGGAGGAAAAAATGGGCAAAAAAATGCAGACCATCGACGGGAATTACGCTGCGTCCTACGTAGCGTATGCCTTCAGCGAAGTAGCCGCGATCTACCCGATCACGCCTTCGTCGACGATGGGTGAGTACGCCGACATCTGGGCCAGCCAGGGCCTCAAGAACATGTTCGGCGAAAAGGTCGAAATTGCCGAAATGCAGTCCGAAGCCGGCGCCGCCGGTGCGGTCCACGGCTCGCTCTCCGCGGGCGCTCTGACCACCACCTACACCGCGTCCCAGGGGCTCTTGCTGATGATCCCCAATATGTACAAGATCGCCGGTGAAATGCTCCCGACCGTGTTCCACGTCTCCGCCCGTGCTCTCGCCGCCCAGTCGCTCTCGATTTTCGGCGACCACTCCGACGTGATGAGCTGCCGCGCCACCGGTTACGCGATGACCTCGGCCGCTTCGATTCAGGAAACCCACGACCTCGCGCTGGTCGCCCATCTCGCGACCCTCGAAAGCGAAATTCCGTTCCTCGCCTTCTTCGACGGTTTCCGCACCTCCCATGAAATCCAGAAGATCGAGCTGCTCGACTATGCCGATATGAAAGCGATGCTCGATCCCAAATACGTCGAGCGCTTCCGCGCCCGCGCCCTCCGTCCCGAAGCGCCGTACGCCAAAATGGCCGCGCAGAACGCCGACGTCTACTTCCAGGGCCGCGAAACCACCAACGCCCAGTACGCCGCGCTCCCCGGCATCGTCCAGAAATACATGGACGTGGTCGCCAAGGCCACCGGCCGCAGCTACAAGCTGTTTGACTACGTCGGCGCGCCCGATGCCGAACAGGTGATCGTCGCGATGGGTTCCGCCTGCGAAACCATCGAAGAAACCGTCGAACACCTCGTGCCCAAGGGCAAGAAGGTCGGTCTGGTCAAGGTCCGTCTCTATCGTCCCTTTGACGTCAAGGCCCTCGCCGCCGCGCTGCCGAAGTCGGTCAAGTCGATCGCCGTACTCGATCGCTGCAAGGAACCCGGCAGCCTCGGCGAACCGCTGTTCCTCGACATCCAGTCGGCGCTCGCCGGCAGCCCGATCAAGGTGATCGGCGGCCGTTTCGGTCTGGCCAGCAAGGAATTCACCCCGTCGATGGTCAACGCCATCTACAAGCACCTCGCCGGCAAATGCACCCACAACTTCACCGTCGGGATCAACGACGACGTCACCCATCTCTCGCTGCCGGTCGACGAAGTGCTGGTCACCGAGCCGGAAGACGCCACCGCCTGCATGTTCTGGGGCCTCGGCGCGGACGGCACGGTCGGTTCCAACAAGAACTCGATCAAGATCATCGGTGACAACACCAACAAATTCGTCCAGGCCTACTTCGTCTACGACTCCAAGAAGTCCGGCGGGATCACCATCTCCCACCTCCGCTTCGGCAACAGCCCGATCAAGTCGCAGTACACCGTGACCAGCCCGAACTTCGTGGCCTGTCACAACGAAGCCTACATCGGCCGCTACGACATGCTCGCCGGGATCAAGGAAGGGGGCACCTTCCTCCTCAACACCACGCTGCCGCCGGAAGAAGTCTTCAACTCCTTCACCCGCGACATGCAGGAAACCATCATCGCCAAGAAGATCAAGGTCTACGCGATCGACGCGCTGAAGATTTCGATGGACGCCGGTCTCGGCGCCCGCATCAACACCGTGATGCAGGTCTGCTTCTTCAAGCTCGCCAACATCATTCCGCAGGAAGAAGCGATCGGCTACATCAAGAAGGCGATTGAGAAGACCTTCAAGAAGAAGGGTGACGAAGTCGTCGCCAAGAATATCAAGTGCGTCGACAACGCGCTTGCCGGTCTCCATGCGATCAAGGTTCCGGCCACCATCACCAAGAGCTTCGTGCCCCCGGTGCTGATCGCCGACGACGCCGGCGAATTCGCGATCAAGCTCCTCAAGCCGATCCTTCACCAGAAGGGCGACGACATCCCGGTTTCGGCGATGTCCTACGACGGCTCGATGCCGATCGCGACCAGCTGCCTCGAAAAG
>CAZRFG010000104.1:0-10940 GCA_964599205.1 uncultured Victivallaceae bacterium | reverse complement strand
TGGAAACCCGGCTCGCCGCCTTTCTCGGCGTCGACGATGCGATTCTCTACAGCAGCTGTTTCGATGCCAACGGCGGCCTCTTTGAGACCCTCTTCGGCGCCGAGGACGCGATCATCAGCGACGAGCTCAACCACGCCAGCATCATCGACGGCATCCGGCTCTGCAAAGCGGCCCGGTTCCGTTACAAGAATTGCGACCTTGCCGACCTTGAAACCCAGCTCAAGGCCGCCGCTGACGCCCGGTTCCGGCTGATCGCCACCGACGGGGTGTTCTCGATGGACGGGGTGATCGCTCCGCTCGACGCGATCTGCGACCTCGCCGAGCGCTACGACGCGCTGGTGATGGTCGACGATTCGCACGCGGTGGGCTTCCTCGGCGAACACGGCCGGGGTTCGATCGAATACCGCAAGGTCCTGGGCCGGGTGGATATCGTCACCGGGACTTTCGGCAAAGCGCTCGGCGGGGCGGGCGGCGGCTACACCGCGGCGCGGCGGGAAATCGTCGATCTCCTGCGCCAGCGTTCGCGGCCCTATCTCTTCAGCAACACCTTGTCCCCGGCGATCGCCGGCGCGGCATTGGCGGCGCTCGATTTCGTCGAGAGCGAAGCCGGGAAGGCGGCGCGCAAGCATCTTTTCGAGCTCGCCGCCTACTTCCGAAAAGGATTGAGCGCCAAAGGCTTCGCATTACGCGGCGCGGATCACCCGATCATCCCGGTGATGCTCGGCGACGCGGTCAAGGCGCAGCGGACGGCGGCCAAGCTGCTTGAGCTCGGCATCTACGCGGTCGGTTTCTTCTACCCGGTGGTGCCGCTGGGCACGGCGCGAATCCGGACCCAGCTCTCCAGCGCCCACACCTTTGCCCAGCTCGACCGCGCGATCGAAGCCTTTGCCGAGGCCGCTCAGGACTGAACCAGCAGCGCCGCGTCGTGCGGGGCGAGGGTGATCTGCCCGGTGACTTTGCCGAGGCCCTGGAGCAGCTCCTCGGCTTCGCCGGTGAGTCCGAGCTTGGCGAAATCGTAGGTCACCGGAACGGTGGCGTCGTTGATCAGCGCGATGCCGCGGCGTCCGTCGAGAGTTCCCTCAAAAATCTGCGGCCAGCGGTCGCTCGGCCACTCCAGCGGGCGGGCTTGCCGCAGCCGGTAGCGGGCGGCCTTGCCGAGCAAGTCGAGCCGTTCCGGCGCGATCCGGCCGAGGTGGTCGCTGGTGACCGCGACCCCGGTCAGAATCCCGGTCAGCACCGAAATCCGGGCTTCGCCCAGCGTATAATAGGCATTGTCCTGGCGCGCCATCAACGTATCCGGGTCGGCCCGGAACCAATTGTCGTACATCCAGAAATTGCTGACCGTCGAGTGGAGCGCCGAAGCGATCCCCGGGGTCGGTCCGCCTTCGCAATTGAGCGGCAGCGACGGCGGATACCAGTAACGCCCGGTGTCCGGGCTGACCCGGCAGTTGTCGACCAGCCCGAGGCAGGCGAGAAAGGGCGGGCAGCAGCCGAGCAAGGTCGCGTCCGGCACCGCTTCGCGGATCGATCGCAAAGCCTGGCGGAAAGCGCTGACCGCGGTGGCGCTGCGATCCTGCCGCACCCCCTGCGGCAGGCCGAAGCCGAGGCCGTCCATCTTGAAGTAGCTGAATCCCCACGAACGGAAGGTCTTGAAGACGTAGGCGAGGTGGTCGCGCACCGCTTGCTGGGTGGCGTCGAGACACACCCACAAGTGATCCGGCGGCGGCGACCAGCCGTGGATTTCGAGTACTTCGCCGTTCTCCTTTTTGACGAACCAGTCGGGATGTTCGCGGTAGACCCGGCTGGCGGTGGAGGCCAGCAAGGGCATCGTCCAGATCCCGCCCCGCATTCCGGCGGCGTTGATCCGGCGGCCGATTTCGGCGAGCGGGGTCGGCCACGAAGCGTCCTGGTCGAGCCAGTCGCCCTGAAAGGTCTGGTAGCCGTCGTCGATCTGGACCACCGCGGCGGAGTAGGGGGAATTCTTCTTCATTTCGAGCGCCCGCAGATTTTCCAGGAAATCGGCTTCGGTGACGTCGGCGTAATAGTAATACCAGGTGCAATAACCGGTGAGGTTTTGCTCCGCCGCGATCGCCGGAACTCCCATTTTGGCGGCGGCGAGTTTGGCGTAATCAAAGAGGAGTTGACGCCAGTCATCGCCCTTGAGCACCACCAGCTCCTCCGGGGTGTCGCCGTCGAGGATGTCCGGCTGCTTGACCAGGATCGACTTGAAGCGGCCGCGCTTGAGCAGCGAAAAGTAGGTCAGCGAGCGGTGCGCGGTGACCGCTCCGGCGAGCACGTACTGGCGGCTTTCGACATCGCCGACCACGATCACGTCCTGACTCGGATATTCGCCCTCAAAGGCCGGCGGCCAGAAGACGTTCGACGATACCAAAAGCGGGCTCATGTTGTTGCTCGAGCGGAACATAAAGCCAGCTCCGGGCGGCAGCTCGAGTTCGAATTCGGCGCGGTAGCAGTTCCGCTGCGGCTTCCAGCAAGCTTGGGTCATGTTGTTTCTCCTGAAAAAAACGACCGGAAGAATCCGGCCGGGGGTTGGGGGCGACGAAAATAGTGACTTACGGCAGCCGCAGTTTGACCGTGTTTTCGAGCAGAAAGGCGGCGACGAGGGCCAAGAGCGCGAAGACTGCGAGTTTGGGCCCGAGCTCGCGGTATTCGACGTATTTGGGGTGCTCAAAGGTGGTGGTTTCAAGCGCGTTGATCTCTTTCATCACCTCTTTCATCCCCTCGGCGTCGGCGGCGTGGAAATAACGCCCGCCGGAGGCCGCGGCGATCGCTTTCAGCGACGCTTCGTCGAAATTCGCCCCCATCGGCTGGAAGCGCTTGCCGGCGAAGGTGTCGACCGGGACATACGCGTTGTCGCTGCCGATGCCGACAGTGTGGATGGTCACGCCGGACTCCTTGCCGAGCTCGGCCGCCTGTTCCGGAGTGATCCGGTTGTCGATGTTGTTGGCGCCGTCGGTGAAGAGCACGATCACCCGGCGCGGAGCCGGCGAATCCTTTAAGCGGTGAATCCCCGACGCCAGCGGCGCGGCGATCCCGGTCTGGTCGCCGATGATTCCCGGCTGGAGCCGCCCGAGCTGGCCGGTGATCCAGCCGTGGTCGAGGGTCGGCGGGGCGAGGTTGTAGGCCAAGGGCGCGAAGCCGATCAGGCCGATCCGGTCGTTGGGCCGCCCGGCGACGAATTTGGCAAGTTCCTCTTTGGCGACGTCGAGGCGGTTTTTGATCTTGCCCTCCTCGATCGCCCGGTTGAGGGCGGCGCTGTCGGTGATGCTGCGGGGGACGTCGATCGCCGCCATCGACCCCGAGAGGTCGAGCGCGAGGACGATATCCACTCCCTGCGAACGGATCAGCACCTTTTCGTCGCCGAAGCGCGGCCGCGCCAGCGCCGCCACGATCAGCAGCGCGCCGAGGAAATACAGCCACGCCGCCAGCGGAATTTGCCGCTTGGCGCCGCTCCGGAAGGGCTGCGCCGAAGCCACCACCAAGGTCGGCCGCTTGCGGCGGGTCTCGACCCACCAGAAGAGCGGCAGGAGCAAAAGCAGCAGCGCCCAGGCCCACGGATATGCGAATTCAAACATGCTTGGGGCCCTCCTCCGCAAGTTCCGCTCTGGGGGCGGTGTGATCGACCAGCGTTTCCGCGCCGTCGACCGCGGCGAAGAGCTGCGCCTCGTCGGGCGCGAGTTTGGCGAATTTGACCTGGTCGGCGACGGTCAGGAATTCCCCTATGAACGGCTTTTCGCCGTCCGGAATCGGGGCGTCGCTCCGGCGCAGCGAATCCATGAATTCGTCGGTGGTCCGGGTCGAGGCGGCAATGGCGTAGCGTTCCTCCAGATAGCCGCGCACCAGGTCGGTCAGCCGGACAAAGGCGCTCTCAAGGCCGATCCGGCGGCTGCGGACGTTGTCCTTGAGTCTGGCCAGTTCTTCTTTGGTCCGCACCCACGGCGGGGTGGCGGCTTTGACCCCCTCGACCGCGGCGCGGCGGCGGAAAAAGTAGACCGCGAGGAAGACCGCCAGCGCGATCCCCGCCGCCCAGTACGGCCAGTAGGCCCGGTCCGGCGGAACTTCAAGCTTGCCGGCGAGTTCCGGCATTTCTTCGCCCCCGGCGACCGGCTTGATTTTGAAGACCGGCAGCGCGGCGCTCTGCGGCCCGACTTTGCGGCTGCCGCCGTCGAAGTGGACGGTGGTGATGCCGCCCCGGGTGTCGCCGGGGACGAGCGAGCGGAGCCGGTAATGCACCCGGTAGCGCGCTTGGTTCCAGCGGTAGGCGTCGAATTTGATCTCGGGCGAACCCGCGAGCACGGTGTTTTCGGGGGCGGTGACTTCGACCTTGGCCGGGCTCACCCAGAGCGGCAGCGTCAGCAAGCCATCGACTTCGATCGGGTCGCCGAGTCTGGACTCGACGGCCGGAGTGCAGTTGAAGGCGAGCGCGTTTCCCGGCATTTCGGCGGCGAGTGAAACGAGGTAGCCGGCTCCGGCCAGCACCGCCAGCGCCAACAGGACTGCCGCGACGGCGATCAGTTTGTTTTTGAGCTTCCCCATCGCCTCACCTCCGGATCCGGCGGCGCCGGCGGTTGAAGAAATTGACCAGCGGCTTCAGCGGGTCTTCGCCGCAATGAAGATCGATCAAATCGACCTGGGCGCGGGCGCAGACTTTGGCGCGTTCGTCAAGCTCGCTCCGGGCCGCGCGGCCATAGGCGGCGAGTTCGCCCGCCGTTCCGCCGAAGGAGATGGTTTCGCCGGTTTCGGCGTCCTCGACTTCGACCCCGAGCGGCAGCGGCCAGGCGAGTTCGGCCTCGTCGCGCACCCGCACCGCGATCAGATCGTGCTTGCGGTTGACCGTTTTCAGCGCCGACTCGAAGTCGCCCCCGGCGACGAAGTCGCTCAAGAGGAAAATCACGCTCCGCTTGGCGAGGAGATCCTTGGCCTCGCGCAAAGCAAGACCGATATCGGTCTTTTTACCCTTCGGCTCAAAAGCGAGCATGTCGCGGATCATTCGCAAGGTATGTTTGCGCCCCTTGCGCGGCGGCACGTAGAGCTCGGTGCGGTCGGTGAAGAGGAGCAAGCTCACCTTGTCCCCGTTGCCGGCTGCGCTGAAGGCGAGCAAGGCGGCGAGTTCGGCGGCGGTCCGGCGTTTGCTTTTGTCCCCCGAGCCGAAGTTGCCGGAGGCGGACAAGTCGAGCATCAACAGCACGTTGAGCTCGCGTTCCTCGATGTATTTTTTGACGTAGGGCGCGTTCATCCGCGCCGAGACATTCCAGTCGATGTCGCGGACGTCGTCGTCGATGGTGTATTCGCGCACCTCGTCGAATTCGATCCCGCGTCCTTTGAAGACGCTGCGGTACGCGCCGCCGGTGATCTCGTCGACGATGCGGTTGGTCCGGATTTCAAGCAGCCGGATCTGCTTCATTAACTCCACCGGAAGCATGCTTCACCCCCTTGGCAAACCAGATGCGTGATCAAGGCGTCCGCAGTTCGTCCAGCAGCATCCGGATCACGGCGTCAGTGTCGATGCTCTCGGCTTCGGCCTCGTAGGAGAGGATGATCCGGTGCCGGAGCACGTCGGGCGCGATGTCCTTGACGTCCTGCGGCACCACGTAGGCGCGTCCGGCGAGGAACGCCGCCGCCCGCGCCGCCACCGCCAGCGCGATCGAGGCGCGCGGCGACGCGCCGAAGTCGATCAGCGCGCACGGCTGGTCGAGTTTGGCCTGCGCCTGGCGCGAAGACAATTCATTGCGGTGTCCCGGCCGGGTGGCGAAAACCAGGTCGAGGATGTATTCGACGATCTTCTCATCCATGTAAATCTGGTCGACCATCTTGCGCGCCGCCTCGACGTCGGCCAGCGTCGCCACCGCGACCGCCTGGACGAAGTGGGCGGGGTGGCCCATCCGGCGCACCACCAGCTCTTCTTCGGCCCGTTTGGGGTACTCGATTTTGAGCTTGAACATGAAGCGGTCAAGCTGGGCTTCCGGCAAGGGATAGGTCCCTTCCTGCTCGATCGGGTTCTGGGTCGCGAGGACCAGAAAGGGCGCTGGGAGCTTAAAGGTTTCGCCGGCGATGGTGACTTGTTTTTCCTGCATCGCTTCGAGCAAGGCGCTCTGGACTTTGGCCGGGGCGCGGTTGATTTCGTCGGCGAGCACGATGTTGGCGAAGACCGGCCCGAGCTTGGTGCTGAATTCATGGGTCGCGCCGTTGTAGATGCGCGTCCCGGTCAGGTCGGCGGGCAGCAAATCCGGAGTGAACTGGAGCCGGGCGAATGAACCGTTGAGGGTCTGGGCGAGGGTGCGGACCGCCAGGGTTTTGGCCAGTCCCGGCACCCCCTCGAGGAGGACGTGACCGTCGGCGATGATCGCCAGCAGCAGGCGATCGATCAGTTTTTCCTGGCCGGCGATGATCCGGCCCATCTCGGTCTTGACCAGCGCCAGCGGCGCGTGGAGTTCGCGAACCTGCTGCTGAAGTTCCTGAATGTCTTTTGCTTCCATACTTTTGGCCCCCCGGCGAAAAGGTTGATAACCCGGATTTTTACCGGTAATGTAAATGCAATTGAAGCCGATGTCAAGACCCGGAGCAAAAAAAATCCGGCGGAATTTGGCCGATTCCGCCGGAATCCGGTTCAGCGCTTGTGCTGTTCGACCGCTTTTTTGCCGGCGTAAAAGGCCGAGATGTTGAGGGCGATGATGTCGCTCTTGCCGTTGAAGCACTCGATCACCGCGTCTTCGCAGGCGCGGTCGAAGTCGACCTTGTCGGCGCTTTCGAGGTAATTTTCGCTCATGATCGCGGCCAGCGCGCCCAGCAGCACGCTGTTGGCCACCTTCTGGTCGCCGAGCTGCTTGGCGATGTCGGAGGCGGGCACGCGGTAGACCAGTTTGTCCGGCGTGGTTGCGGGAACTTCGATGGTCGACGAGTCGTAGAGCAGCACCCCGTTCTCCTTGAGCTCCGGCAGGAACTTGGTGAGCGACTGCGAGTTGAGCGCGATCAGCAAGTTGCAGTCGCGGTCCGCCTGCGGCGACCCGATCGGGCCGCGGCTCGAAATCACCGAGCAGTTGGCGGTGCCGCCGCGCATCTCCGGCCCGTAGGAGGGCAGCCACGAGACGTTGAAATTCCGCAGCCGCGCCATAGTGGCGATCATGTAGCCGAGCGAGAGCACTCCCTGGCCGCCGAAGCCGGCGATCTTGATCCGGCGTTCGCGCTCGAAAATCTCCGACTGGTTGCGGAAATCGGCGCCGACCGGACGGGCCGGAGCTTCCGGGAAGAGGAGTTCGCGCACCCGCACCGGATCGGTCACCGGCACCGGCCGGGGCAGGGGATCGCGCGAGTCGGCGATGTTCTTGAAGCAGCCGAGCGGGAAGTAGCGCTGCATCTGGGTGTCGATGAAGTCGTTCATGCCGCGGGCGTCGAGCTTGAGGTTGACCGGGCAGCCGCTCAGGAATTCGACCAGCGAAAAGCCTTTCTTCTCGATGGTGTAGGTGAGCGCGCGGCGCACCGCCTGGCGGGCGGTCATGATGTTGCGGACGGTGCTGAGGGCGGTGCGTTCGACGTAGACCGGCGAATCCAGCGCGGCGACGGTTTCGGATACCTTGAGCGGCAATCCCTCGTTGGCGCTGGAGCGGCCGAAGGGCGAAGTCATCGTCTTCTGGCCCGGCAGCGTGGTCGGGGCCATCTGCCCCCCGGTCATCCCGTAGATCGCGTTGTTGACGAAAAAGACCGCCATGTTTTCACCACGGTTGGCGGCCTGGATCAGCTGGTTGAAGCCGATTGCGCCGAGGTCGCCGTCGCCCTGGTAGGAGATGATGAGGTTGTCCGGGTTGGCGCGGACGAGCCCGGTGCCGACCGCCGGGGCGCGGCCGTGCGGCGCGCTGATCCCGAAGCAGTCGAAATAGTAGTAGGCGAAGACCGAGCACCCCACCGGGGCGATGATCACGGTGCGATCCTGGATGCCGAAGTCGGCGATCGCTTCGGCGATCAGTTTGTGGAGGATGCCGTGGCCGCAGCCGGGGCAGTAGTGCATCGAGAGCTTGTTTTCGCCCGGACGCCGTTCAAAGGTCGGGAAAAAACCGGCCGGTCTGCCGAGTTTGACTTTTTTCATTTGTTCACCTCCGCCAGCACCCGCTCGGCGATTTCGCCGACGCCGGGCACGTGACCGCCCATCCGGTTGATCAAAGTGACCGGGCGGCGGCATTCGATCGCGAGTTTGACGTCGTCGATCATCTGTCCATTGCTCATTTCGATTGCGAAAAAGTGTTTCGCGCCGCCGTCGAGGGCCGCGTTGAACGCTTTTTCCGGGAACGGGAACAAGGTGATCGGCCGGATCAGCCCGGCGCGGATACCCTGATTGCGCAGCTCATCGACCGCCGAGCGCGCCATCCGCCCGGAGATGCCGTAGCCGGCGAGGATGTACTCGGCGTCCTCGGTCCGGTAGCACTCGGCGCGCTGTTCGTGGTCGCGGATGCTCTGGTATTTTTTCTGCAGCCGGGTGTTGACCGCTTCGAGTTCGTCGTGTTCGAGGTAGATCGACGAGAAGAAGTTGTGGCGGCTCCGGGTGGGGTCGAGTGCGCGCTCGGGCAGCGGTCGCGGCGACAGCGGCTCGGGAAGTTCGAGCAGCTCCATCACCTGACCGATCACCCCGTCGGCCATCACGTAGACCGGGGTCGAATACTTTTCGGCGAGCTCAAAAGCGAGGATTGCGAAGTCGCACATCTCCTGCACCGAGCCGGGGGCGAGGACGATCACCTTGTAACTGCCGTGCCCGCCGCCCTTGACCACCTGATTGTAGTCGGACTGCTCCGGGCCGATGTTGCCGAGGCCGGGGCCGCCGCGGGTGATGTCGACGATCAGGCAGGGGAGTTCGCTGCACGCCATGTAGCTCACCGCCTCCTGTTTGAGGCTGATGCCGAGCCCGGAGCTGGCGGTCATCGCCCGCCGTCCGGCGGCGGCGGCGCCCATCACCATATTGATCGAGGCGATTTCGCACTCGGCCTGGAGAAAGGTCCGGCCGAGGGTCGGGAACAGCCGCGCCGCGGTGTGGGCGATTTCACTCGCCGGGGTGATCGGGTAGCCGAAAAAGCATTCGCAGCCGGCCAGCAGCGCGCCGTAGACCGCGGCTTCGTTGCCCTTGAGCAGCATCCGGTTGGTTTTTTCCGTCATTTCTCCACCTCCTCTTCGAGTACCGTCACCGCGCCGGGTTCGGGGCAGGTGTAGAAGCAGCCGCCGCAGCCGACACAGCCGCTGCCGGTGTAGTAGGCGGACGGGAAGCTCATCGAATTGAGCTTGTCTCCCATCTTCAGCACCGAACGGGGACAGGCGAGCACGCAGCGCCCGCAGCCCTTGCATTGTTCGGTTTCAATCAGAACAGAAAATTTTTTCATGATCACCTCATAGCTTGAACCGGCCCGCCGGAATCGATCCGCGGCGGGCTGTCACCGTCGATTTTTTATGGCAGCGGGGTCCGGATAATGATCCCGCCATTTTCACTTTTCTGGAGTTGGATCATCTCTTTTTTCGGTTTTTCCCGCATCAATATCCCGTCGTCGACCGCGATGTACCCGGCCCCGGCGAGTTCGTTTTTCAAATCATCCAATCGTCCCGCCCCTTCCGGCAGGTCAAAGACCACGGTGGCGACGCCGCTCTTTTTCATCACCAGCGACTCGGTCACCACCGCGCCGGGCGGGGTGGCGACGCCCTCCGGCGCCGGAATCGGATTGATCCGCTTGACCGGCATACGCATTGCAAAAGCGGTCACGTTGCCGAGCCGCGAACCGCCGGCCAGCAGCACTTGCTCGCGGTAGTCGCGCCCGACCGGCCAGCTCATCCGGAGATTGCCGCCGAGGTTTTCAATGGCCAGCTTGGGATAGCGGCTCTTGAACTCCCGCACCAGTTCCTCGAGGGGGGTATTGATCAGATACACCCGCATTTCGGTGTCGATGCCGTTGAAAATCACCGGTTCGTTGATCGCCCGCTTCATTTCCAGCAGCGAGTCAAAGCCGACGCCGGGGATGCCGGGGCCGTCGTTGGAGACTTTGGGCCCCAGCCAGTAGACTTCGGCCGCCGCCGGCCAGGCGAGAACGGCCCATGCGAGGATCGTGAATAACCGCCAATTTTTCATCTTCAGAGCTTCCAGATCCGGCGGTTGACCGCCTCGTTGACGCCCGGGAAATTCCGGACGAATTCGATCACCAGCGCATACCAGCGCGGGTAGACCACTTCGCGGTGGCCTTTGTGATACGCGCTGAAAATCCGCCGCGCCAAGGCTTCGGGACTGGCCGCGCCGCGCCCCGGGGTCTCCGGCGGCTTGCGGCCGCCTAGCGCATGCGCCGAGAATCCGGTATCGACCCGCCCGGGCAGTACCGAGAGCACCTTGACTTCGCGTCCCGCCACTTCGGGGCGGAGCGATTCGGAGAAGAGCCGCAACGCCGCCTTGGCCGAATTGTACGCCCCCATGCAGGCCACCGGCACTTCGGAGGCGACCGAGGAGATGTTGATCACCGTCCCCCGGCTGGCGGCCAGGAGCGGCAAGAGCTCCAGGGTCAGTGCCGCGGGGGCGAAAAAGTCGATTTCCATCAGCTGCCGCAGCTGCTCTTCGCCGAGCTCCTCCCAGGTCGCGTAGGAGCCGATCCCGGCGTTGTTGACGAGGACGTCGAGATTGTCGCCGCGCTGCCGGAGCGCAGCGGCGAGGTTCTTCACCCCGTCGGTGTGCGAAAGGTCGGCGGCGATGAATTCATCAAAATAGGGGGCCGGCTCGGGGGCGCGGCGGGAACTCCCGATCACCCGGAAGCCGCGCTGCTTGAACTCGGCCCCGAGCGCCCGGCCGAAGCCGCCGGTAATGCCGGTAATCAGGACGGTTTTCGCCATTTTCACTCTCCCGCTTTGGGGGTGGTGTTGTCAAAACAGTGGTAGATCTGCGGCACCAGGTACTTCAGCACCGCCGC
>CAZRFG010000103.1:0-10944 GCA_964599205.1 uncultured Victivallaceae bacterium | reverse complement strand
GCGATAATCGACGAAATTTGCGCTGACACAGCAAAGAAGCCGGGGTTGATGGAACAACCTCGGCATCTTTTTTTTCGACAGCGGAATTCCGACTGATAGTCATTGTGCATCAGCAATGCACGCCGTCCATTGCCTCCGGGAACGGCTTTTCAATGGAATCCATTTTGCTCCCCGCCGGAAGAAGAATCCGACTCCGGCGGCGTTCTGCTCGCCCTTATGTTTCTAAATTGTCGCACCGGAGAGAACTTGCCGGGAGCGGAATCCTTCCTCCCAATTTTCTTTTCTCCGGCTTTTCGCACCTGCCGGGCTGCGGGATTCTTTCTCTTGATTTTTTCCGGAATGCATTTAGGTCGCGCCGTCGGCAATCTTTTCCGCTTTTTTGCGGAGAATGAAAATCATCGATATTTTTTCGTCGAAGCCTTGACTTTTTCTTTTTTTCTTGATATAATATGTCTGACATAGTAAAAAAATAAAACAAACATATATGGAGGATCTCATGAAATGGCACGGGATTTTGGCGCTGGCTCTGCTGGCCGGAACTCTCTGGGCGGAGGAGTGGCGGAGCGACACCTTTGCGGTCTGGCCGCTGCGGCCGGAGAGTGCCAAGTCGAGCTCGGTGATTTCTTTTTCCGACTGGCTGGTTTTCGGCAACGCCCACTACGGCGAGCCCGGCATCCGCGCGATCGTCAACCAGATGGCCGCCTCCGGCATCCGCAACGTCTGGTTCCGCCTCTTCGGCGGCGGTCATGCCCAGTACCCGACTCGTGTGCCGGAAGCCACCGTCGCCAATTACGCCGGGCAGGGCGGCGATTTCTCGCAGTTCGACGGCCTTGCCGCGACCGAAAACTTCGCCCGCAAGCTCGGGCTCGGCTTCTGCGTCTGGTTCACCCCGCTCGAGGAGGCGCACGCCTGGCCGGACAATGTCCGCAGCCGTTACGTCGATATCCACCCCGAACTCGGCGACCGTCTGGCCAACGGGCTCGCCGCCGGTGCGCCTTCGCTTGCTTTTGAGGCTTATCGGCGTTACAAATGTGCCTTCGTCGAGGAGGTGTTCAGCCGTTACCATCCCGACGCCCTGGTGATCGACCTCGAGCGATGCGGCGCGCCGGTCAGGAACAACCAGTGGGGCTATCTCCCCGACGAAGTCGCCAAGTTCAACCTCGAATTCAAACGCACCGGCAACCCCGCGCCCGACGATCCCGACTGGCTCCGGTTCCGTGCCCGCCATACCACCGAACTGGTCGAAGCGATGCGGAAAATCGTCAAAGCGCACAACCCGCGGGCCGAACTGATCGTGATGTATCCCGCCAACCGCCCGCTCACCGCGCACTGGGACATCGCCGAAATCGCCAAGCGCAAACTCGCCGATGGCCTGGTGCTCGCCGAGCATGGCTCCGGCTGGGGCTCGCCGGTTCCGGCCGACAAAAGCGTGTGGCGCAAGACCGCGACCGAAACCGGCCTCCCGGTGCGACCGATCCTGTATACTCTGAGCAACGGCCGGGCCGCCGGGGTCGAAGCGGCGGCGCTGCTCCGCGACGGCGCGCCCGGGATTGTCTGGTTCGAGACCACCTATCTCAATTTCAATTCGCTCTACGATCTCCCGCTTGCGGTCAATGCCCCGATGGCGGCGCGGATCGAGAGTCCGGTTTATGATTTCAGCGGCGGCGGCGAAGTAATGGTGCTCGGCGCGGGCGATTGGACGCTCGCTGCCGCCGGCAAGACCCTGGGCGAGGGCAACGCTTTCGCCGTCCGCCAAGTTCCGATCCCGGCCGGGTTCAAGGGAAAGCTTGAGCTTGAGGTCAAACTCCCGGCCCGAAGCCAGTCCTGCGGGATTGCTCTTCAGGGCTATGCTGTCGACGCGGCCGGGCGGCGGCAGCCGATCCGGAGCGACGGCGCGTGGCCGGGGGTCGCCACCGTCGCCCAGCCCGGCATTCCGCCCTTCTTGAATTCGGAGGTGACCAAATGAAGCGCCTGCTGTCGATCGTCGCGATCTTTCTCGCCGCTGCGCTGGCGGCGGAGACCTTCACCGCCCAGACCCCGCCCTGGCCGGGGATCTGGATCTGGGGCGCACGCCGGCAAGGCACGCCGCCGGTCCGGGTCAACCTCGCCGAGTACCTCGCCGCCCGCCCCGGCGGCTGGAGCCGGTCGCTGGTCAACCGCATCGTGGGCGACCTCGCGGCGGGCGGCATCGGCGTCATTTACTGGGAGCTTGACGACGGCCGCGGCAAGGCGTTGTTCCCGGCCGCCGATCCGGCGCGGGTGCTACGCTGGCCCAACTGGGGCATGGATCTCGGTGAAATCGATTACCCCGGTCTCGCCGCCGCCACCGCCGGGAAGCTCGGGATCGACTTTCGGCTCGCGGCCTCGAGTGAATTCCTCGCCGAGGCCGGAGCCAGGTACCCCGGCCTGACCGTAATTCCCCGTGCCGAAATTCCGCAAGAGGCGCTGGCGGCAAGCTCGTTTGAGGTTAATGCCGCCGCCCGCAAGTATCTTGACCGGCGGACCTTCGTCTTTGAAAAGAACTTTACGCTTCCGGCCCGGCCCGAGTCCGCCCGGCTGCTGGTGAGCGCCAACCGCCAGTACGAAGTCGAACTGAACGGCAAGACGGTCGGCCGCGACGGCGACTGGGAACGCGGCGAAACCTATCAGGTGGCCGGAGTTCTCAAAAACGGCGACAATCTGCTGCGGCTCAAGGTCGAGCCGGACGCCGAACTCGCCGGAGTGGTGGCGGCGCTCGAATGCACCGTCAACGGCAAGACCGAAGTTCTCGCGACCGACCTGACCTTCCGAGCCAAAGCGGCTGATGAAAAGGAGTTTCACGGCGTTATCGCCACCGGTTTCGAGGGCGCCGGGCCGCGCTTCCGGCTGAAGGAGCCCTGGCGCAATCCGACCCCCAACTATTTTGCAATCGTCGAAGCCACACCGGCGCTCGACGACCGGGCGCGGAAAATCCAAGTGCTCGCGGAAGACTTTGAAAATCCGGCCAAGCTCAAGCTCATCCAGGGCGCGCCGCAGGCTACGGTGGTCGAAACCGGCGATCCCCGCTTCGGCAAGGCGCTCCGGATCGTGCTGCCGGAAAAAGGCAACGCCAATCACCGCTTCGACCTCGCGCCGCTTTCATCTGGCCAGGTGACCGTCGATTTCGACTTCCTGATCCGTTCCAGGGCCGCCGGAACCCTGACCGTCGCCGCCGCGGCGGGCGGCAGGAGCAACAATTTCGCCGAACAGTCGCTGGCCTGGCTGATGTTCGACGGCAAGCGCGGCGTCCTCTGCTGTTACCAGAACGGCTGGAAAGACGCCGGGACTTTCCGCGCCGGCGAATGGAATCACCTCCGGATGACCCTCCACCTCTCGGGCAAACGCGCCGGGACGATCGACCTTGCGCTCAACGGCGAAGCCGGGACGCTGATGCTGCCCTTCCGCAATCCGCTGCCGATTTCGCCGCAACTGCCGCTTGATCAGCTCTATCTGATCGGTCGGGCGGCGGGGCAAAACGGCGGCGATGTGCTGCTCGACAACCTCGCCGTGGTGAGTTACGGCGCCGCTCCGGCGGCGGCGGAGCGGGTCAAACACGAGACGTTCTTCAGCGCCGCGCTCAACCGGGAAAAGCCCTATGCGGTGCTGCTTCCGGCCGACTTCGACCCCGGCCGGACCTATCCGGTGCTTTTCCTCCTCCACGGCCGGGGGCGCAACCAGAATTCGCTGCTCGATTCGCCGCGCGCTTTTGCGGCGCTGGAGCGGGCAAAGTTTATTACCGTGCTGCCTTTGGGCGACGATTCCTGGTACATCAACAGCCCGGTCAAACCAAGCGACCGCTATACCGACTACCTCGCCGAAGTGATCGCCGATGCGGAAAAGAAGTATCCGGTTTCGCGCGACCGCCGCTTCCGGGGGATCGCCGGGTGGAGCATGGGGGGCTACGGCGCGGCGATGTTCGCCGAAAGCCGTCCCGGCTCCTTTTCGCTGCTCGCCACCGCGATCGCGCTGCTCGACTTCCCGCGCGCCGAGAGCGATTTCCCGGAGAAGCAGCGCTACAAAGTGCCGGTCGAGCGTTTCGGCGAAGATCCGGCACTCTGGCGCGACTTCAATCCCGTGGCCGGCGCGGCAAAACTCCGCGATTTCAAGGTTATCCTGGTGCTCGGCAAGCAGGACTTCGCCTGGACCATGAACCGCAACTTCCTCGCCGCCCTCGAAGCGGCTAAGATTCCCGCCATCGTGATCGAGCTCCCCGGCGGCCACGCTTTCGCCACCGTCGAAGCCGCCGTCGAAAAAATCGTGCCGCTGGCCAACCAATATTTCGAAAGGTAAAAAGGATGTTGTTCCCGAGTCATGTCATCACCGTCGGTTCCCGCAAAATCGGAGCCGGCCAGAGGGTCTTCCTCACCGCCGAAATCGGCCTCGCCCACATGGGCAACTTCGAAGATTGCAAAGCGATGGTCCGCGCCGCCGCCGAAGCCGGTTGCGACGGCGTCGATATTTTCATGTGCAGCGGCGAAGACTTCTACTTCGCCCCTTTCGGCCCCGGCGACAGCCGCGATTCGCGGAAAACCTGGCGCGAACAGTCGTTCAACGACGCCCAGTGGCGCGAATTGCTCAAGCTGTCGCGCGAACTCGACATCATCCTCTACCCGACCCCGCTCGATCCGGTGAGCTTGCGCCGCACCGGCGAACTCGGCTTCCCGATGCTCAACCTCAACTCCGACGACCTCAACAACGTACTGATGCTCGAGGACGCGGCCAAGCTCGGCATTCCGATCACCTTTCACGACATCAACGCCTCGCTGGCCGAGGCCGAGGCGGCGGTCCGGGTGCTCGGCGACGCCGGGGCGCGCGACTTGATCATCCTCCACTCCACCCAGGAGAGCGGCGATGAGGCCGAGCTCTACGCCTCGGCCAATCTCGAGGTGATCAACACCTACCGTCAGGCTTTCGGCCATGCCGGAGTGCTGGCCGGGTGCGTCGAGCACACCACCAGCGATTTTCTGATCTACGCGGTGACCGCGATGCGTCCGGCGCTGATCTCCAAACACATCCAGATCGACAAGGAAAAGAATCAGCACGACAACCAGATTTCGGTCAACCTCGCCGAGCTCAAAACCATGGTCAAAAAGGTCCGTTATGTGGAAATGGCGCTCGGCGGCGGGGTCAACCAGCGCAACGTCGGCCCAGATGGCTCGATGTCGCACGGCGCGCTGGCCCGGCGCAAGGTGCTGGTGGCGGCGAGCGACATTCCGGCGGGCAAAGTGATCGAGCGCGCCGATCTCATCGCCAAGCGTCCCGGCCACCTCGGCGGCCTCCATCCCTGGCAGGCCTACACCGTGCTGGGGGCCCGGGCCCGGCACCCGATCGCTTACAACACGCCGCTTGAGCTCGACGATTTCGAGGCTTTCGTCCCGCATTCGTACAAGTTCCCCGAAATCGGGGTCTGCCGGGTCGGCAATGTCGCCAATATTCGCGGTGCATGAGAGCCAATTTCAAAACTCTCTGCGGCGCTGAAAAACGCTCGCCGCGTCCGGCTTGTCCGGAACTTCGGGCCTTTACCGCTGAGGGTAAAGCCGCTCAATGCCGGACGACGTCGGCCATCGGCGATCATTTTTTCATCGTCCGCAAATACTTTTTAAATCGGCTCATAAAATAAACAAGATCCGAAAACGAGAGGAGTTACCCATGAAGTACGATTCCGTCGGCGGTTGGAAAAAGCGTGAGTTCACCCTGATCGAACTTTTGGTGGTCATCGCCATCATCGCCATTCTGGCGGCGATGCTGCTGCCCGCCCTCAACAAGGCGCGCGACCGGGCGAGGGCTACCCAGTGTCTCTCGAATCTGCGCGGCAGCACCCAGGGGCTCACCATGTACGCTGCCGACTACTTCGACGTGATGCCCGCCTACTACTGGAAAACCGGCAAACTCCTCGGCAAGAACACCGCCCTCATCTCATGGGCGGCGATGCTGATGAGCAACGGCTACCTCGGCGAGACCTCCAACTCGATCACCTGTCCCAAAATCCTGCCGAAGCCGGAACTGACCACCAGCGGCACCGCTTACACCACCTATTTGCAGGTCTACGGTTTCCCCGGTTATGAGGATTTTGAGCGGACGGTCTACTACAACGACAGCGATACCGACAATCAGGTCCGGTTGCTGCTGCTCCGGCGGGTCAAGTCGCCGTCGAAATTCATGGTTCTCGCCGACTCCTGGCGGATCGACACCAAGCGTCAGGTCCAGACCATCTCGGTCTACAGCAATTCCTATGTCGTCCAGACCCGCCACGGCGGCCGCGCCAACATGGGTTTCGCCGACGGCCATGCCGCCGCCGTCACCCCCGGGGAGTATCTCGACAACAGCAAATCCGCGCAGCTCCTCGACCCGAGCAAGGGGATCGGCTATTTCGACGAGGCGGCTTTCACCAAAAAGACGCTGAAATAGCGTTTGCTGAATTTAGTGCTATATTATGTCGGACATAATTCCCGATATAATTATAGAAAGGACGTAAAAATGGACCTGGTTTGTCTGATTCGTGAGGAAATTCTGGCGCTGCCCGATTCGGAAAGTTCAATTCGCGAAGCCGACCTGGTGGAGAAGTTCAAGGTCAGCCGCAGCAGCGTGCGCGACGCGCTCAAGCAGCTCGAGGTGGAAAAGCTGATCGTCCGGACCAAGAGCAAGGGCACCACGCTCCGCAAGTTCACGTTGAAGGAGGTTTCCGACATCTACGATCTCCGCAGCGTGCTTGAGGGGCTGGCGGCGAGCCTCGCCGCCCGCAACGCCACCCGCGAACAGCTGACCGAGCTCCAGCAGCTGGCCGACCGGTGCGAAGCCGCCGCCGACGATTCCGAGTTGCGGACCCGCTGCGACGACGCGTTCCACCGGCTGATCATGCGCATTTCGAACAACCAACAGCTTGAGGAGATCGTCAACAATTTCGCCATCCTGCGCCAGGTTTTCGCCTTGTACCGCAAAAAGAACATCGCTCAGCGCCGGATGGACCATTCCCCTTTCACCCACCAGAAGATCGCCGCGGCGATCGCCGCCGGCGACTCGGCGCAAGCCGAGAAGATCATGCGAAACCACATCAACTGGGCCAAAAACCAGCATATCGAAGAATTCATCCAACAGAAAGAAAAGTAGTGTATGCGATCATTGCTCCTCATTCCCAGTTTGCTGCTGCCGCTCCTCGCGGCGGCGGCGGACGGCGGCGCCGCCGATGACCGTCCGGCCGCGGCGGCCGAAGCGCGGCCGCGCCCGGTGATTTTCAACAACGACGGCGGCGACGCCTATCTTTTCCCGGCGAACCGGGAATTTTCGATCGAAAACTTCCTCAAGGAGCGCACCACCCAGCTCCCGGCGACCTCGGTTTCGACGGTCAGTTATTGCACCATCAGTTCATCTTTCGGCCAATTCACCCATCCGACCCGGCTCGGCGAATTCCTGACCTTGAGCCACAACCGCGAGGGCCGGCGGAACATCACCGGCGAACTCGCCAGGCTCGGCACCGATCCCCTCCGCGAAGTGATCCGCTACGCTCACGCCAACAGCCTCGAAGTTTTCTGGTGCCAACGGATGAACGACTGCCACGACGTCACCCACCGGACGGACAAGCCCTATGAACGCTACTCCAAGCTCAAACAGGATCACCCCGACTGGCTCTTCGGCGCAATCGGCGAAAAACTGCCGAACGGGGTCTGGAGCGCGGTCGATTACCGGGTGCCGCAAATCCGCGAGCTCGCCGCCGGGTTCGTCCGCGAAGTCGCGGACAACTACGAAATCGACGGGGTCGAACTCGATTTCTGCCGCCATTTCCACCTCTTCGGCACAGTGGCGCGCGGCCAGACCGCCACCCCGGAGGAACGCGCCATGATCGTCGCCATGATCCGGCAGATCCGAAGCGACCTCGACGCTGCGGGCCGCAAGCGGAACCGGCCGATCCTGCTGGCGATCCGGGTGCCGGACTCGCCGGAATACTGCCGCGACGCCGGGCTCGACCTCGAAACCATCCTCCGGGAACACCTGATCGATATTCTGATCGGCGGCGGCTATTTTCAACTCAATTCCTGGGATCGGTTGGCCGCGCTCGGGCAAAAGTACGGCGTCAAAACCTACGCCGGCCTCGCCGAATCCCGGATTCAGAATACCTTGCCCGCGATGTCGCGCTTCCGCAACGCGGTCTGGCGCGGCCGCGCCGCCGCCGCGCTTCAGGCGGGGGTCGACGGCATCTATATCTTCAACCAGTTCAATTTGAGTCCGTCGCGCGCGGCTTACGCCTATGAACTCAAAGAACCGGCCAAACTCTTCGCCGGTAACAAATTCTACTTCGCCACCAGCCTCGACGGCAATCCCGGGCTCTACCTCAAAGACGGCGCCGGCTACCGCCATACCCCTCTGATCACGCCGAAAAATCCGCTTAAATCCCGCAATTCCGCCGAAGTGACCATCGAGACCGGCGAAATTTCCCCGCCGCGCGAAGTCCGGCTTTTCTGTCAGGGCAACCTCGACGGCGGCAGTCGCGTCGAGCTCAACGGCGTTGCCGCCGAACTCGAATTCCGCAACGGTGAACTCAGCGTCTACCGGGTCGATCCGGCGGCGCTGCAAACGGCGCAAAACCGGCTCGCTTTCCACCGCGACGGCGAGCTGATTCTGAAGGACATCGGGCTGCTGGCGATCCGGAACCCGGAAGACCCGGAGCTCAAAACGATTTTTTCCGAGGCAAAAAATGAGAAAAAGTAAAGTATTGGCAAAATTGCGCCACGGCGACGCGGTGCTCTGTCTCAAGAACACCTTCGCCAGCCCCGACATCGTCGAGATGATGGGCTATCTCGGGCTCGACGTGGTCTGGATCTGCAACGAGCACATCGCAATCAACCCTGAGAACATGCGGAATATCGTCCGCGCCGGCCGCGCCGCCGACATCGACGTGATGGTCCGCCGCGCCTACGGACACTACGACGATCTGATGCAGCTCCTCGAAATGGGCGCGGCCGGGCTGATGATTCCCCATTGCACCGATCGGGCGATGGCGGCGAACCTGGTCCGCGACCTCAAATTCCACCCTCTCGGCAAGCGCGGGGTGGACGGCGTCAGCGGCGACAGCTGCTACGGCTCAAGCGGCGGCGAAGCCTATATGGCGCACGCCAACGCCGAGACCTTCCTGATGGTCCAGATTGAGGACGCCGAAGCGGTCGACCGAATCGAGGAGATTGCCGAAACCCCCGGCATCGACATTTTGTTCATCGGCCCCGCCGACCTCAGCCACAGCCTCGGCGTGCCGGGCGAACTCAAGCACCCGGCGGTGACCGCGGCGATCGACCGGGCGATCAAGGCGTGTATGCGCAACCGCAAATTCTGCGGAACCCCGGGTTTGGATCAGGAATATACCAAAGCGCTGCTCGACAAGGGCGTCCGCTTCATCACCGGCGGCGGCGACTTCGGCATCCTGCGCCAGGGTTTCAGCCGGTTGAAGGAACAGTTTGAAAGGATGAGTACCGTATGCAGTGGATAGATGTCGGAGTCATCGCGCTCTATATGGCGACGGTGCTGGCGGTCGGATTTTACTTCTCGCGTGGCGAAAACAACTCCGAAGAGTATCTGCTCGGCGGCCGCCGGATGCCGTGGATGGCGGTCGGGCTTTCCTGCATGATGTCGCTTTTTAGCTCGGTTTCGATCGTGGTGGTGCCGGGGGAGATCTTCAAAAACGGGATATCGCTCTTTGCTCTCGGCACTCTGCTCGGGCCGGTGCTGGCGGTGGCTTTCTTCTTTCTCTTTGTCCGGTTCTACTTTAAAATCGGAAGCTTCACCCCGTATGAATATCTGGAGCTGCGCTACAACCGGGCGGTGAGTGCGATCATCGCCGGTTCGACCCTCTATTTGCGGACGCTCTATCTCGGCACCGTGCTTTTCACCACCAGCAAGATTTTCGAGGGGGCCTACGGATGGAACAGCTGGTTCACCGTGGTTCTGATCGGCGCGATCGCCACCGTCTACACCGTGATGGGCGGGATGAAGGCGGTGATCTGGGTCGATGTGCTGCAATTCTTCATCCTGGCCGGCGGCATGATCGCGGTGGTGGTGGTACTCTATCTCAAAGTCGACGGCGGACTGGTCGGCGCGATCAGCTACGCCCACAGCCACGACCGCGCGCTCAACCGTTTCGCCGACCCGGATTTCTACAAAATCAGCCCCTATATCCGGCTCTCCTTCTGGCTGCTTCTGATCCAGCTCGTCCTCACTCAGCTGACCAATGCCTCCAGCGATCAGATTCACATCCAGCGGCTGCTTTCCACCGCCGACTGGCGTTCCGGGCTCAAGTCGCAGATCGTGGCGTCCTTGAGCGGACTTCCTTTCATGCTGATGCTATGGTTCATCGGGATGGCGATCTTCACCTTTTACGCGAAAAATCCCGACCCGGCGATCAAGGACAGCGACGGCGCGTTCTTCCACTTCATTTCAACCCAGTTGCCGACGCCGCTGCCGGGCCTTTTCATGGCGGCGATGCTGGCGGCGAGCATGAGCACGCTGGACGCGGGCATGAATTCGATGGCGACGGTGTGGGTGAAGTCATTTCACCGCAAGTATATCCGGCCGGAAATGTCGGGCCCGGAAGAGGTTCGCGTCTCTCGCTGGAGCACTTTTGCGGTCGGTGCGATCGCCACCTTGTTCGGCCTCGGGCTGGAACTCTCCGGCAAATGGCTGGAGCAATCGGCTGCCGAAGTCGGGACGCTGTTCGGCATCCTCGGCGCGGCGACGCTCCCGGCGTTCCTCTTCGCCGTACTCTCCAAACGCTCCAATTCGACGCTGGTCTGGGGCTTCACTTTCTTTTCGCTCGGAGAGAGCGTCGCCGGCAAACTCTGGTACGTCGCTTCAAGGGTCGCCGAAAAGAACTGGCACCCCGGCGAACCTCTCGGCTGGGCCGGACCGGTCAGCTACTCCTATGCGGTGATCGGCATGGTCCTC
>CAZRFG010000102.1:0-10961 GCA_964599205.1 uncultured Victivallaceae bacterium | reverse complement strand
CCGGGCTCAGCGGCGGAACTCTCGTTCCGCCTACTTGAGCTGGGGCTTCGCCCGGGGCGGGAACGGCGAGGTTTCACCTCACACTCCACAAGAGGGCTCCGCGCCCTCTTGACTCCGCGCAAGGGCGCGGCCCTTGACCGGGGTACTTTTTACTTCACCTTGCTGTACCAGTAGTACGACGCCCCGGTCGCCGACGCGTTGTCCGAGGTCTTGCCCATCACCAGTTCCTGCTTGCGCATGAAGTTGACATGCCCGTCCGCCCAGCCGATGTTGACCCCCAGGTCATGCCGGTCGCCCACCCCGCAGTTCGAGCCGTTTTTGTACAACACCGCGCTCTGCGTATGGTCGGTGGTCGAGTTGTCGCTGCCGTCACCCACCATCAGCGTTTCCGAAGGCTTGCGCACCATATTCGACCGGATCCAGAAGTTGCCGCGAGTGGCATGACTGTACCCCAGTCCGTCGGAGTCGCCGTTGTAGGTGTACCCGTACCCGCCCCGGAAATTGCGCGCGGTGTCCGGCACCGGCTTCTGCATCCGCTCGTTGATCCACAGCGGACAACGGAAGGGTCCCTCGCCGAGGCCGATGTTTTCATCCGGGGTCTTGGTAAAGTCGACTTTGACCCCGACATAGGGCGCGATCCCGGCTTTCCAACTCGTAAAGCCGTAATCCAGCCGCCGGTAGTTCAACCCGGTAAAGACATCGAAATCATTGATGTACAACATCTCCCCGGTTGACAGCGTTTTGAGGTTGTTCTGGCAGGTGGTCTTGCGCGCCTGGTTGCGGGCCTTGTTGAGGGCGGGCAGCAACATCCCGGCGAGAATCGCGATGATCGCAATCACCACCAGAAGCTCGATCAGCGTAAAGTGTTTCTTCATCTTCTACCTCCGTTTTTGTTTTTTTGGGTATCTTATCGGTTCAAGGAAAATTCTTTTTCCACATAACAGTTGATGGTGAAGCGGTCATTGGGCTCGATCCGGATTCCGGCTTGGCCATCGAGCTCGAAAATCGTCCGGTTGTCCGCCCGGCGCATCCCCTTGAGCGGATACGCGCCGTCCTTGCGGCCCGCGATCACCAGCACGTAATTGGCGTAATCGAGCTTCGCATCGGGAAGCTCCGCGTCGGTGACGATTTCACGCTTCGCCATGTCGATCGCCAGCACGTTGCCCGCGATCGGAGCCGGTGCGGCGAGTCCGGCAACTTTCGCCCCACCCTCGGCCCAGGCGTAAACGGTTTGCCCGCGGCGCTTGCGCTCAAAGCCGGAAGCGCGGCCGTCGGCGGCGACCCGGAGCACGTCGTCGCCGTCCTTGACGGTGATGGTCAGCTCCAGCGCGCCGTCGGCGAGGTCGCGACGTGTGACGTTCACCACCCCCGGCGCTCCGGCGTAGGACTCGACCACCGCGGCGAAACGGTTCCACGGCCCGGCGGCGCGGACGAGCTGGAGATGGAGCGGAACTTTGGCATACGGGGTTTTCTGGTCGCGCAAGCCGGGGGCGAGCGCCTTGACCAGCTCCATCGGCCTGGCGTTGGCGAAGAAGAGCCGGGTGTTCAATTCGGCGGTGAAACGCCATTCCGAACGGTGCACCCCCGCCGGCAGCGGCGCACTCTCGCATCGCTCGATATACTCGATCCCGGCCGACGGGTCGGCGAAATCGGCGACCGCGGCGGGCTTGAACGTCAACCCCTCCGGCGCGCGGTAGTCGGGGCCGTCGGCGTGAAAGGCCCAGAGCTGTTCCGCGCCGCCCTTGACATCGAAAATATCGATCAGATACTGCTTGCCGTCCTCCAGCGGAATGAGGTAGAGGCCGCGGGCATAACGGGTGGTTGCCTCGGGATATGCGTTGGCGGCGTCGAAACGGGCGGCCTGGATACGGCCGCTCCGGGTGAAGAGCTCGACCGCGCCCCAGCGGCGGGCGCCCTGCGGCTTCTTGTCCACCAACACGATGTTGTGGGCCAGCGCCGAGTTGTTCCAGTCGCGGTTGGGGTGGAACCACGAGAGGTAGCCGAGGTCGCTCACCGTTTCGCGCTTGTCGTAGCAATAAAGATACCCGAGCGTCGAATTGTGCGAGTGGCCGCCCGCATAAGGGCCGAAATAGAGCGCCGCCGCGCTGGTCGCGCTCGCCGCGGGAGGACGAAGAATCGCCCAGCCGCCGCCGGGATAGAGCAAACTTTGCTCCATCTCCGCCGGGCGTTTCGACACCGTCGCAAGGTCGAAGCCGGGGTCGCGCAAATAGAGCGCGTACTCGCCGCCGAAAGGCGACGGGTAGTTCTGGAGAAAGTAGGCGAGGCGATTGCGGTTTTCCGGGGTCGGATTGACCGCCGCCACCAGTTCGAGCTGGGATGGCAGCTGGCGGCTGGCGGCGTTGGAATCGTTGAAGGCCGGAAAGTTGCCAGTGGGCAGCGTCCCTGCGGCCATGCCGGTGAAAATCAGCTCGAGCCCGGCGATTTTCCGGAACGCGTCAAAATGATCGTAACGGTCGCTGCCGCGGTAATCCGGCGAATCGGAATAGCCGTTCAAAATCAGCGCCAGGGGCAGCATCGGATTGGCCGCCATGTTGCCGTAGGAGGCGGAGTGCTCGAACCAGTGGCCGTCGCGGGTGTAATATTTGCGGATGAACGCATTCAGTCCGTCGGGGCCCTCCAGCGCCCAGTCGAGCAATTCGCGGTCGCCGGTCAGCGCCGCGCACAGCACCGCGGTCGCCATGTGGGCGGGAATCGCGTTGATGCAAGTGTCCTTGGGCGGGAACGCGGTCATCAGGTGTTTGAATTCGCGGCAGATGCCGTTCTCGATCGCCAGTTTGTCGGCGTCGGAGTAGACGCCGCTGTCGGCGGTGAGGGTGTAGGCGTTGAGCAGCGCGAGAATCACGTAGCTGTCCTGGAGCTTCCAGTCGTAGAGCTTGCCCGCCATGTGGTTCCGGCGCGGCGAATCGTAGACGGCGGTGCGGAATTTGACCGAGTATTCGGGATAAACCCGGGCGAAACGGACCAAAACGTCCCGCACCCGCCGCGCATAGTCGATATTTCCCTCCAGCGCGTAGACCAGCGCCGCATTCTCGACCGACGGAATCCGGCGCAGCCGGACGTAGTTGAGAACCCCGGTCAGATGGTACTTGACGCCGAGGTTTTCGCCCTGGGTGATCTGGACTTTGCCCTCGTAATAGGGGATGGTTTTGACTTTGCCGTGCGGCGAGGTGACGGTGTAGGATTTGTCCTCCGGGAATTCGGCGTTGGGGAAGACTTTGCCGCATTTGGTACAGCGGAAGGACGAGAGGTCTTTCTGCAGCACATCATCCCCCTCCCAGGCGAATTCCGGCAGGGTGCCGCAGTTGGGGCAGATGCACTTGCCCCAGGCATCGTCGGCCGGGATCATCAGCTCGATCTCGGCGGGGGTGAGCGACATCCAGAACTTCGACTGCGCTTTGATGCGGTCGTAAATTTCCCTGCCCCACGGCGTTTTCAGATTCTGCCGGGCGCGCTCGATTTCCGCCGCTTTGACGTAGCCGGCGGGGTGGGTGACTTTGGCGGGAGCGTCGGCGTACTTCGCGACCGGGGTCCAACCGTAGGGATAGACCGGCGGCGGGGCGTCGATCAATTTGAAGTTGTAAAATACCGCCTCGACCGTCGCATCGCCGGTCCGGGAGCCGACGTGGAATTCGATCGCGTCGCAGAGCCCGTCGGGGTTGGCGGCGATCCGGTCGCCCTGATAGTCGACGTTGATCCCGGACTCCTCGGCGAGGCCGATTTCAAACTCGGTTTTGGCCCCGAATTTCTCCCAGTTGACGAAGCTCCAGACCGGCTTGTCGATTCCGTTCCGGAAGAAACGGAAGGCGAGGATGGTCGCCGCGCCGCGTTCGCCGCGCATGGCGAGGTCGAATTTGAGCATTTTGCCCTTGAGCGAAACCGGCCGCGGCAGTTTGACCCGGCCGATGAAGTAGTTGGTGCTTTTCTGGTTGACCGTCTTGCCGCCGAGGCTCAACGCCGGTTTGCCGTTGAATTCGATGCTTTTGAATACGCCTTTGACCGCCTGGAGGTTGGCGGGGGCGGTCAGTGCCGCCGCCAGTTCGGCGGGCGTGAGCTCGGCGGCCGCGATCGTCGCGACCGCGGCAAAGGTGGTCAAAAGAGCGGCAAAAATTTTCAGCATCAGTCACTTCTCCATGGTTCCGCCGGCGGCGGTTTTGGTTCGGCACATATTATATCACGAAGAGGGGGGCGTTTTTTTGTTTTTTTTTACTATTTTTTGGCTTTTCTACTTTTCGATGCTATATTTTTTATGATGCCGCCGATGGGATGGAATTTTTTCGCGAACAGGGTGAAAAATGCCGGGAACCGAACTCAAATTATGCCATCAGGGGCGGAACTACCGGATGCGGCTGATCAACTTCGGACGGATCTCCTATTCGCGCCACGAGTCGCTGTGGCATTACCATCCCTTTTACCACCTGATTTTGCTGAGTTCCGGGCGGCACTACCTCGACCTCGCCGAGGACCGCACCGTGCTGCTCGAAAAAAATACCCTGTTCCTGATCAATCCGCTCCAGAAACACCGTTTCCGCCATTTGCCCGGCGAGGAGTTCGAGCACACCGCGTTGATCTGGCAGCTGATCGACGGCAAAAACGGCATCGGCTGTTTCCCGCTCCAGGAGCTGATGCATGTGGCGTTCCGCGACTGTCAGCCGTTCCTGGCCTGCCAACTCCTAGAGCCGGAGGCCTACCGGCTGATGGAGCAGCACCAGATTTTGATGGAGTCGATGCGCGAAAACGCCGACCCGGGGTGGTGGGGAGTCAAGTTCTTCCACGTCTGGTACTCGTTCCTCGAACTGCTGATCCAGAAAAGCGCGGTCATCACTCCCGGCGAGCCCAACAAAATGGTCGGCGAAATCGAACTTCTGATCCTCAAAAATTTCTCCGATCCAGCTTTTTCGCGCAAGAGCGCGGCCGACTATCTCGACCGCAGCCCGAACTATCTCGACACCCTTTTTCGCAGCCATACCGGGCTTACCATCAGCGAGGCGCTGCGCCGCAAACGCCTCGACAGCGCCGCCCGGATGCTGGTGGCGTCGGACAAGACGGTCGGTGATGTGGCGGGCTGCTGCGGGTTCGCCGACCTCAGTAATTTTTCGAAAATTTTCCTTCGCAAGTACGGGGTTTCGCCGCTGCGCTACCGCTCGGCGCGTCACAACCGGCTGGGATATTTCAATATCGAGCGCCAGGAGATCGATTCGCCCGCCTCGGCGCGCGGCAACTCGATCGATCCCGGCAACCGCCCGCCGGAATCAGCTGCCAGAGCGGCCAAAAAATAAACACTGGGGGGAGCCATGCCAAGAACCGTTCTCGTCGCACCGGTGCCGAACCGGGACATCACCGCCGCCGCGCGGGAGGAGCTCAGGGGGCGCTGGATACACTTCAATTTGCTGGTCCTCGGTCTTTTGGTCATCAATATTTTGCTGCAGCTTGTGGTGAATCATCTTCCCTGGATGCTCGGGCTGTCGGTGATTCTCAGCTGCGGCATCCAGATCGGGGTCTGCCGCTTCTTCCTCAACCGGGTGCGCGGGGCCGAAACCGACGATTTATCGGCGCTCAAACTCGGTTTCATCCGCTTCGGCAACGTGGTGGTGACGACGTTGCTGGCGATCTTGTGGATTTTGCTCAAACTGTTGCTGCTGATCGTCCCCGGGATTCTCGCGGCGCTGGATTACGCGATGGTCAAGTTCATTCTCGCCGACGATCCGCTGTATCCTCCCGGCGAGGTGCTCAAACGAAGCAAGGCGATGATGTACGGCCACCGCTGGCAGTTGGTCCGGCTATGGTTCCGCTTTCTCGGCTGGGGGGTGCTCTGTATTTTCACCTTGGGGATCGGGCTCTTCTGGCTGATTCCCTATATCAATACCGCGCTGGCCCGGTTCTACGACACGATCCGGCCGTTTGAACCGGTCGCGGAACCTCCGCCGGTGGTCGGAACCCCGCCGCCCTATTGCGGGTATTCTTCCAAAACATCGATCATCGTCGCCGTCGCGATCCTGCTGCTGTTTTCGCTCAACGTTTTTTGGGTCGGCTTCTGCAAAATCGAAGAGTGCCGGAAACGCATGACCTTCGCCGCCGTGATCAGCATCTTTTCGGCGGAGAAATCCTTTCCCGGCGGGGAGATGGACAGCTGTCCGTACTCGGGCCGGAAATATATTTCCGGGCGTGAATTCATCGATTTCTGGGACCGCAAATCGCTGTCGCGCAAAATTCTGATGCTGGAACTGCCGGATTCGCATTTGCTGGGTGCCTTCAACGTCGCCCCTGCCGAAGGGCAGGCCAAGACCTTCCGGCTTGAAGATCCGAGTTGCGAGAGCTTCATCGCATTGCTGAAGCAGCACTACGATCTCGCCCCCGGTTTTGAAGCCAGGATCCGCAAATCGTATCAGGAAAAGCACTGAAAAATGCCGGTCGCGAACCGGCAAAAAAAACAGGAGGGAGCCATGCCAAGAACCGTTCTCGTTGATCCGGTGCCGAACCGGGACATTACCGCTGCCGCCCGGGAGGAACTCAGGGGGCATTGGATGAACGCGGTGTTGATGACGTTTGCCTTCGCCATTGTCTCGTTTGCGGTTGCTTTGTGGGACGACCGGCTCCGTTATTTATGCGGGGTGGCGTGGGTCGCGAGCATGGGGTTTGCCATCGGGGTCAACCGCTTTTTCCTCAACCGTGCGCGAGGCTCGGAAACGGATGAATTCAGTGTGCTCAAACTCGGCTTTGCCCGGATCGGCAATGTGGTGGCAACGCTGCTCCTGACGATGCTGTGGATTTTTCTCAAACTGTTGCTGCTGATCGTTCCGGGAATTTTGGCGGCGCTCGATTACGCGATGGTCCAGTTCATCCTGGCCGACGATCCGTTGCTGTCGCCAACGGAAACGTTGCGCCGGAGCAAAGCCATGATGTACGGGCACCGCTGGCAGCTGATCCGGTTGTGGTTCCGCTTCCTCGGCTGGCACCTGCTCGCGATTCCCACGTTGGGGCTCGCGCTGTTATGGGTTTGGCCGTATTTCCAGACCTCGCTCTGCTGCTTCTACGAAAGCATTCGGCCGCTGGAAGCGATGCCGGAACCGGAGAAGGGGCTGCTGATCGAATTGACTCCGGTGACCGAAACCACGCCGCTGGAGGGAGCGGCACCGCTGGTTCCCGATATCCCCGAAGCGTCCGGCCCGGAACTTCCGGTCGAGCCGTACCGCGGCCTTTCGCGCCGGGCGACCGTCTGGTTGCTGGTGCTGGCGATTTTGCTGTCGGTTCCGGCAGGGCTGGTGATCAGTCTCAAATACACCAATGACTGCCGCAAGCAGATGCGGTTGGCCGCGCGCCTCGAACGCAACGACAGGCTGAACGGGATCAGTGCCCTGATGCTGTCCGGCTGCCCGGATTCCAGCGAAGATTTCCTGTCCGGCCGGGGGTTCATCGACTTCAACGACCTCGAGTCGCTGCCGCGCAAGATTTTGCTGCTGGAGCTTCCCGGAGCCCATCCTTTCGGCTTTTTCAACGTCGCCGCCGCCGACGGCAATACGAGGACGCTGCGCCTCAAAGAGCCGAGTTGCGAAAGTTTCATCACATTGCTGAAGCAATACTACGACCTTGACGAGGGATTGGTTGAAATCATCCGCAACGCCTGGCCGGCACAGTAAGGGCAGCCGAAGTTTTTTGCGGAAAATACGGGTTCGGGGCTATGCTTTTCTTGCAAAAGCACAGTTGCGGCGATATAGTAATACTTCGGTCGGAAACCGCCGTATCACGAAGACGCCACCAAATACCGCCGGAGTGTTCCGGAACCAGGAAGGAACCACAAGATGAGTGAAGAGAAGAAGTTCGCGGTATTGAACATCGACGGTAAAGAGGTCAAACTCCCCATCGTTGTCGGTACCGAAGGTGAAAAAGCCCTCGATATTGCTTCGTTGCGAAAAGAGTCCGGCTATGTCACACTCGACCCGAGTTTCATGAACACCGCGGCGTGCTACAGCCGGATCACTTACGTCGACGGCGAAAAGGGCATCCTCCGCTACCGTGGCATTCCGATCGAGGACCTCTGCAAACTGGGCTCCTTCGTCAAGGTCGCCTATCTCCTGGTCAACGGCCAGCTGCCGACCCCGGAGCAGAGCCGCAACTTTTCTTCGCTGCTCAACGTCAATTCGCTGCTGCACGAGGACATGCGCCACTTTTTCGACCACTTCCCGCAGGGTGCGCATCCGATGCACATCCTCTCGACGATGATCAACGCGCTGGCGGTGTTCTACCCCAACGTCGACTTGATGTCGATGGAGGAAGACATTGAAATTTCCACCGCCCGGCTGATCTCGATCGTCCGGACGATGGCGGCGGTGGCCTACAAGAAATCGATCGGCGAACCGGTGGTCTACCCCCGGTGCGACCTCAAGTATTGCGGCAACTTCCTCAATATGATGTTCGACTCGCCGGTGCGGCCGTATGCGGTCAAGCCGGAGATCGAGCGGATTCTCAACATCCTGTTCATTCTGCACGCCGATCACGAGCAGAACTGCTCGACCACCGCGGTTCGCACCGTGGGCAGCGCGCAAGTGAATTTGTACGCGACCATTTCGGCGGGGATGTCGGCGCTCTCCGGCCCGCTTCACGGCGGGGCCAACCAGGAAGTGATCGAGATGCTCAAGATGATCCAGCGCGACGGCGACGTCGCCAAGTACATCCGCAAGGCCAAGGACAAGAACGACTCCTTCCGGCTGATGGGCTTCGGGCACCGGGTCTACAAGACCTACGACCCGCGGGCGGCGATCATCAAGAAGGAATGCCATGCGCTGCTCCAGACCCTCGAAGTCTCCGACCCGCTGCTCGAAGTGGCGCGCGAAGTCGAGCAGACGGCGCTGCATGACGAATACTTCATCGAGCGCAATCTCTATCCCAACGTGGATTTCTACACCGGGATCGTCTACCGGGCGATCGGAATTCCGGAGGATATGTTCACGGTGATGTTCGCGCTGGCCCGTCTGCCGGGCTGGATCGCGCACTGGAAAGAGATGATCGGCGGCGATACCAAGATCGTGCGGCCGCGTCAGATCTACATCGGCAAGACTCTTGCCGACAATGATTTCTAAAATCAAAGACGCCACGGGAAGGCGCGGCCGGTTCGATCCGTCCGCGCCGCACTCGTTGACCCGGCGCGGTTCAAGCGAGGAGGGCCCAGCCCATGAATCCGGTCAAACTGATTCCGAATCTGTCGTTTCACAAGACGCTGGGGGGACTTGATCTTTTTTGCATTGCCACCGGGGCGATGATCAGTTCGGGGATTTTCGTACTGCCGGGCGTCGCTTTCAAGGAAATCGGCCCGGCGGTTTTTCTTTCCTACGGCGTTGCCGGGATCGCGGCGATGATCGGCGCGCTGGCGGTGATCGAGCTGGCCACCGCGATGCCCAAAGCGGGCGGCGACTATTACTTCATCGAACGCAGCCTGGGGCCTGGGATCGGCACTGTTTCCGGGATCCTGAGCTGGCTTGCCCTGGTGCTCAAGACCTCCTTTGCCGCCTACGGGCTCGGCGCGGTGGTTCAGTCGATGACCGGGTTCGACCTGGTGACGATCGCCTCGGCGACGGTGATCTTTTTTCTGGTCGTCAACCTGATCGGTACCAGGGAGGCGGCATCGCTGGAGGTGCTGATGGTCGCCGTCATGCTGCTGATTATGTTCGGCTATGTGACCATGTGCGTGCCGCAGGTCAAAGTCGACCGCTTCCAGCCGTTCTTTTTGCCGGGCAAATCACCGGAGGCGATTTTCGCGGTTGCGGCGCTGGTCTTTGTCTCCTACGGCGGATTGCTCAAAGCCAGCAGTGTTTCGGAAGAGGTGAAAGTTCCGCGGCGAAGCATTCCGATCGGGATTCTGAGCTCGATTGTGGTGGTAACGCTGCTTTACGTGCTGATTTTGATCGTCACCGTCGGCGCGCTGCCGGCGGACCGGCTCGCGGGTTCTCTGACTCCGCTGGCGGACACCGCCCGGGTCTATTTCGGCACTCCGGGCTATGTGCTGATCACCGCCGCCGCGCTGCTGGCTTTTATCACCACCGTCAATGCCGGCATCATGTCGGCCAGCCGTTATCCGATCGCCCTCGGCCGCGACCAGCTGCTGCCGGCTTTCCTCTCCCGGACCTGGGGCAAAAAAGAGACCCCGGTGGCGGCGGTGCTGGTAACCGGCGTGCTGTTGCTGGTCGCACTGCGACTGGAGCTGGAGACGCTGGTCAAGGCGGCATCGGCGGTAGTGATGTCGTCCTACGTGCTGATCAACCTTGCGGTGATCATCTTGCGAGAGAGCAAGGTGCGCAACTACCGGCCGACTTTCGTCGCGCCGGGCTATCCCTATTTGCAGATCATCTGTATGATCGGCTTCACCTCGCTGATCGTCAATATGGGGTCCCAGGTGATCAAGATTTGCGCCGGGGTGGTGGTGGTGGCGCTGGTGATTTTCCTGATCTGCGGCCGCCGGGTGCGGCGGGAGTTCGCGCTGATGCACCTGGTCGAGCGGATCACCAACCGGCAGTTGACCGATCATCATCTGGAGGGCGAATTGCGCGATGTGATCCGCAGCCGCGATGAGATTGTCGAGGACGAATTCGACAAGATCGTCCGCGAAGCGAAAATGGAAGTGATCGAGGAGAGCGACGGTCGCGATTCCTTCCTGGCCCGGGTGGCGGCGGGGTTTTCGCCGGAGCTGCTGCTGGAGCGCGACGAGGTCTACCGGCTGCTGCTGGAGCGCGAGAGCGAGAGCAGCACCATCATTGCTCCCGGCATCGCCCTGCCGCATCTGATCGTGCCGGGCGAGAATATCTTCTGCCTCTATGTGATCAAAGCGGAAAAAGGAATCATCTTTGATGAGGATCAGGATCCGGTGCACGCGGTTTTTGTGCTTGCCGGCAGCCGTGACCGCCGCAATTTCCACTTGAAAGCGCTGGCGGCGATCGCCCAGATCATCTCCG
>CAZRFG010000101.1:6855-10983 GCA_964599205.1 uncultured Victivallaceae bacterium | reverse complement strand
CCGAGCCGAGAGAGCGTCAGCGACCGGCTCGGCATCCCGAGGGCGACGGTCGCCCGACGGTCGCCCGACGGTCGCCCGGTCGTCCTCAGGCGTCGAGCTGGAACTGGGTGTCGTGGAGCTTGCGGTATTCACCCCCAAGCGCCAGCAGCTCTTCGTGCGTGCCCGCCTCGACAATTTTGCCGCTTCGCAGCACCACGATCATATCCGCATGCCGGATCGTCGAAAGACGGTGTGCAATCGCAAACACCGTCCGGTTCGCCATCACCCGGGTCAACGCTTCCTGTACCAGCTTCTCGGTCACCGTATCCAGCGCGCTGGTGGCTTCATCCAGAATCAGAATCGGCGGATTGCGCAAGATCGCCCGCGCAATCGAAATGCGCTGCTTTTCCCCGCCGGACAACTTGAAGCCCTTTTCTCCGACATTGGTGTCATACCCCTCGGCATGGCGGCCGTCGACAATAAACTCATGGGCATTCGCCTGCTTCGCCGCCGCAATGACCTCCTCGCGAGTCGCATCGGGACAGCCGTAAGCGATGTTGTTGGCAATCGTTTCATTGAAAAGCACCGCGTCCTGGGTCACCATCCCGATGTGCTCGCGGAGCGACTTGATCGAGAAATCCCGCACGTCCACCCCGTCGACCTTGATCGATCCGCCGTCGACATCGTAGAAACGGGCGATCAAATTGGCAATGGTGCTCTTGCCCGAACCGGTTTCGCCGACCACCGCGACCATCTGACCGCGCTTGATGGTGAGCGACAGATCGTCGATGATTTTGCGATCGCCGTAGCCGAACACCACATGATCGAGGACGATCGACTCTTTGAAATCCTTGAGCTCGACCGGATTTGCTTTCTCCGGCAGCTCGGTATGGGTGTCGATGATCTCAAAGTAACGGTCGGCGGCGGCCATCGAACGCTGGATGTAGGTGAGCACTTTCGACAAATCCTTGAGCGGCCGGTAGGCCATGAAGGCCGGACTCAGCAGCGCCGCCAGCTGGGACATCGAAACACCGCGCTGATACGCGTAAACCAGGAAAAACAGCGTCGCCGCCACCGCCACCACTTCCATCAAGGGCGACATCAAAAGCTGAAGCTTGACCGCGGAAATCACATCGCGGAAGTAACGGCGGTTGACCGCCCGGAAGCGTTCGATTTCGGCTTTTTCGGTGTTATAGGACTTGACCACGCGAATGCCGGTGAACACTTCGTGCATCCGGGTGGTGACGTTGGCGATCCGGGCGTAGCTGCGGCGGTAGATTTTGCGGATCAGCCGACCCAGCACGAAAATCGGCACCAGCAACAGCGGCATCCCGCAGAGGACGATGATGATCAGCGAGTAGTTCTGGGCGTCCCGGCAGGCGACGAAAATTGCCGCCAGGCACGCCAGCACCTGAATCGGACAGCTGGTCAAGTCGGAGATCGTCTCCGATACCGCGTGCTCGATCGACGAGGTGTCGTTGGTGCTGCGGCTGATCAGTTCACCGACGTCGTGGGTCGCATAAAAGCGCAGCGACTGGCCCATCAGGCTGGCGAAAATGATGTTCCGCATGTCGTTGACCACTTTGTTGCCGACCCAGCGCATGCAGTATTTGTTGATGTAGTCGGCGAGGTTCTTGATCAGCCAGGCCAGCACGAAGCCGATCGCGTAGAGCGACAAGAGCTGCCAGCCCGGCCGCCCGTCGGGGCCGACCGTCTCAAAGGAAAATTTCTTCGGCCAAAGTACAACGACTTCGCGGCCGTGAACTTCGGCCGGGAGCTTGTAGGACTTGACGTAATGCGCCGCCTTGGCCAGCAATTCGTTGGCCTGGGGGTCGGTGGTGGGGGCTTCGGCGGTGATCTCGACGGTCGCCTTTTTGTGCTTGCCGCCGGTCGCCGGATCGACCACCCCGACCATCTGCGGGATCATCATCAAGGCGAAAAAGAGCGACCCCCCGACCAACAGCCCGGAGATGATCCCGACCGACAGCCGGAACCAGTACGGTTTGGCATAACCCAGCAACCGGAAGTAAACCTTGAAGTTAAACGTCCGGCTGTATTTTTCTTCTTTGGCCACCAGGATCGCCTCAGTTCATGAATTCGGCGATCGCCTCGACCACTTCGCGGCGCTGCTCGGAGGTCGACTCGGGATAGATCGGCAAAGACAGGATTTCGCCGGAAACGCGTTCGCTGACCGGATAGTCGCCGAGTTTGCCGCCGAGGTACTTGAAGCAGTCCTGCAAGTGGAGCGACAGCGGATAGTAGACGTTGCAGCCGATCTTCTTCGACGCCAGGTGGGCGCGCAGCGCATCGCGCTTGCCGCCGGCTACCAGGATCGAGAACTGGTTGTAGATGTGACGGGTGCTGTAGGCGGCTTCGCCGGGAAGCGTGATGCCCTTGACCTTGGCGGCGGCGAAGAGCTTGCGGTATTCGGCCGCGTTGTGCTGGCGCGCGGCGGACCAGGTGTCGAGGTAGCGGAGCTTGATCGAAAGCACCGCCGCCTGCAGCGCGTCGAGCCGGAAGTTGCCGCCGATGTGGCGGTGAATATAAGTCTCGCTCTGGCCGTGGTTGCGGAAAATTTTGAGCAGTTTGGCCTTTTCGGGGTCATTCACGGTAACCAGCCCGCCGTCGCCGAAGCAGCCGAGGTTCTTGCTCGGGAAGAACGAGAAGCAGCCGTAATCGCCGATCGAACCGACCCGGCGGCCGCGGTATTCGGTGCCGATCGCCTGGCAGGCGTCTTCGATCACGATGAGCTTGTGCTTGCGGGCGATTTCCATGATCGGATCCATGTCGGCGCTCTGGCCGAAAAGGTGAACCGGGATGATCGCTTTGGTGCGCGAAGTGATTTTGGCTTCGATTTTGGCCGGATCGATGTTGAAGGTCACCGGATCGATATCGGCGAAGACCGGGGTCGCGCCGACCCGGGCGATCGCCCCGACGGTGGCGAAGAATGAAAAGGGCGAAGTGATCACTTCGTCGCCGGCCTTGATATCCTCGACCATCAGCGCGATGATCAGCGCGTCGGAGCCGGAGGTGACGCCGCAGGCGAAGGGGGTGCCGCAGTAGGCGGCAAGTTCTTTTTCAAGTTTTTCGACCTTCGGGCCGAGAATGAAAGCCTGGGAGTCGCAGACGGCTTCGATTTCGGCCAGGATTTCCGCTTTCATGGTCTTGTATTGGGCGGTGAGATCAAGCAACGGCACACTCATGATATTCTCCATCGGCTTTGATTTGAGATAAAAGGTCTTGATATACTATACCACGCCAACGACCCGATGTCACGAAGAAAGTCGCTTTTTTTATAATTTTTCTCGCTTTTGCCGCGCCGCACGGCTATATTATGGTATGAATGTTTGAACAGCAAAGGGCTCTTATGGAAATCGGAACCAGAATCAAAGTTGAAATCGAAAAATGCGTCTTCGGCGGCAACGGCCTCGCCCGCCACGAGGGTCAGGTGGTATTCGTCGACGCCGCGCTGCCGGGCGAAATCCTGATCGCCGAAGTCACCGCGGTGAAATCCAATTTCCTGCGCGCCAAAGCGGTCAAATTCGGCACTCTTTCGCCGCGCCGGATCGAGTCGGAGTGCCCGGCCTTTATGCGCTGCCCCGGGTGCAGTTACTGCCATGTCGATTATGCCTACGAAACCGAGCTCAAGGACGCCCAACTCCGCGACTTCGTCACCCAGGCCGGACTGGAGCCGGTCGAGGGCATCCTCCCGGCGATCGCCCCCGAACCCGCCTACGGCTACCGCAACAAACTTTCGCTCCACGTCAACAAAGAGGGCAGCGAAACCATGATCGGCTATGTCGCCGACGACAACCAGACGGTGACCCCGATCGACCACTGCCCGCTGGTGCATCCGACGATCAATGCGGAGCTCGCCAAGCTCCTCGCCAATCCCGGTTTCCGACATTCAGTGCACAACCGGATGGATCTCACGTTCCGCTACACCCCTCGCGACGGGGTCAAGTTCTTCCGCAACGCGCCGCCCAAGAATACGAGCTGGCTCCGTGAAGCGACTTCGGTCGGCGAACTCGCGGTTCCCGCCGGCGGCTTCTTTCAGGTCAATCCGGGCGGGGTCGAAGCATTGATCGGAGCGGTCCGCGAACTTCTGCGCCAACATCCGGTCAAACGCTTCGTCGACCTCTACTGCGG
>CAZRFG010000101.1:0-6755 GCA_964599205.1 uncultured Victivallaceae bacterium | reverse complement strand
CTGACCCTCAAAATGGGCCGCGCCCTCGCGGAAAGTCGCGCCGCGGTGCTGGTTTACATTTCCTGTAACCCGGCCACCTGGACCCGCGACGCCGGGCGGTTGATCAAGGGCAACTGGCAATTGCAAAGCGTCCGCCAGCTCAATCAGTTCGCCCGGACTGCGCATTTTGAACTCATCAGCATTTTCAAACCGAAATCATGAGCGAAGAGAAAACGACCACGCCAGGCAATTCCGGGCACCGCGCCCGGCTGCGTCGTCGTTTCCTCGATCACGGGCTGGGCACGCTCCACGACCACGAGGCGCTGGAGCTGCTGCTGACCTTCGCCATTCCGCGCCGCGACGTCAAAAGTCTGGCCAAGACGCTGATCGCGCGGTTCGGAAGTTTCGAGCGGGTCTTTGACGCCACCGAATACGAATTGAGCGCCGTCCCCGGAGTCGGCGAAAACGCCGCCGCGCTGGTGCTGCTCTGCAAGGGAATCTGCGCCAAGTATCTCGAGCAGAAGGTCAAGGAGGAGCCGATTGAACTTGCCACCCCGGAAGCGGTGGTCAACTTCATCCGCATGAAGATCGGCGGCAACCCCAAAGAGTCGATGATGGTGATCTTCCTCAACGCCCGCAAATTCCTGCTCGGCTACCACATCCTTCCCGGCACCGTCGACCGCACCGTGGTCTACCGCCGCGAAATCCTCGAGCGCTGTTTCCAGTACAAGGCGACCGCGGTGATATTGGCCCACAACCACCCGAGCGGGATCTGCGAACCGTCGCCGGAGGACATCAGCCTCACCCGCAAGATTCACGCCGCGCTGGCCAGCACCGACATCGAGCTGGTGGATCACCTGATCGTCTCGCCCGCCTTGTACCGGAGCATGAGACATGAGCGCTTTTTTTGACTTCCACACCCACAACACCAATCCTCCGCCGGGAGTGACCGCGCTGATTTCGCGCCCTGCCCCGCTGCCGGAGGACGGACGGCTCTATTCGCTCGAACTCCACCCCTGGCATCTCGCCGGGCCGGAACTCCCGGCCGAGTTTCGGAAGAACGCCGTCCGCGCCGCGGCGATCGGCGAAATCGGGCTCGACCGCTTGCGCGGGCCGGAACTGCCGGTCCAGCGCCAGGTGTTCCGTGCCACGCTGGAGGTCGCCGCCGATTTGCATAAGCCGGTCATTCTCCACTGTGTCCGCGCCGCCGCCGAGCTGCGGAGCGATTTGAAGCCCTATTCCGGGATGAAAAAACTCCTCCACGGCTTCCGTGGGGGAGTTCGCGAACTTGAGGCGTGGCTGGAGCTCGGCTTTTTCGTCTCGCTTGCGCCAAACGCGCTGCGGCCGGAATTCGCCCCCTTCGCCGGGGAGCGCATCGGCCTCGAAACCGACGACGGCGCAATCCCGATCACCGAACTCTACCGGCAGGCCGGCGAGGTGTTCGGCGCGGATTTCGCCGCCGTCAATGCGCACAATTTCAAAGCGTTTCTGGGAATCGAGCTCAGTTGATCGGCGCGATTTCGCGGATCGACATCTTTTTGAGTTTGGCATCCACGATGCCGTCGTTGCGGATGAATACCGAAACGCCGCCGTTGAGCAGGACTTCATCGGTTTTGAATTCACGGGCTCCGGGCGGCAGCGCGGCGCGGATGATTTCCGGGGTCAGTTTGGGATTGGTCCAGCCGCCGCGGTCGACGTACTCGATCACTTTTTCCCAGCGTCCGCCGTCCTTGCCGTCGGTGAGGTCGCGGTAGAGTTCGAGCTTGACCGCGCCCTCCTGATTGAGGTTGCGGACCACCAGCTTGACCCCGATCCAGACGTTGGCCGGGAGCGCGCCTTTTTCGGTTTTCCAGAAGTTGCGGTCGTTGTCGCTCGGAACGTTGACGCTGTAACCGGCGGCGGAGTGGTGGATGATCTCCTTCTGGAACACGATCCGGCCGTCGTAGATCACTTTGCCGTAGTAACCGAGGCCGTTGTGGGGGCCCTTGACGCCGTCGGCGGAAATCTTTTCATCGGAGTCCTGGTGGTTGGAGCGCGCGCCGATGCCGAAGCCGCGGTAGGTGAGCTTGTCGGCGGTGTCGGCGACCCGCATCACGTAGGCGGTGACTTCGATATTCTGCCATTTTTTCTCGCGCGCCTCGTCGTAGACGTAAACCCGCGGCGCGGAGCCGGACATGGTGAGGGAACCCTTGCCGTCGATATTGGAAGTGCCGTTGCCGCGGCTGATCATTTCATCATCATAGGGGTCGCGGTCGCCGGAAGTGAGCTCACGGGCATGGCCGTCATCCCACTTCGACACCCAGACCCGGCCGCCGGGTATGGTCGGAAAGAGCTCGGCGACGCCGAAGCGGTCGGTGCCGGCCACATTTTCGACAATCTTGCCGCGCGGCACCGCGAGGTTTTCGGCTTCGTAGGCGGCAGCCGTCAGAACGGCACATCCGGCAACAATGAGCAGACTCAACTTTTTCATCATCAATCCTTTATTTTCAATACCGCGGCGGCAGGCCGACGCTGCTGCCGGTCACCGGGGTGTTGTTGCCCTGCCAGGTGTAACGCGCCTTGGCGAAAACGCCTTCGTTGAAATCCCCGACGTGGCCGCCGGCGAAGAGCATTTTGGCGCTGCGGAAGTGGCGGAGTTCGACCGCGACCGGAATCAGCGTGGCCGACCAGCCGGATCCGCTGTTGCAGTAATACGTTCCCGCTCCGGCGGGCGAGACGCAGGTGCCGTCGGTGAGGTAGCCGACTTCGGACGGGCGTTTGACGTCGATCTTGTTGGCTTCGGTCCAGACCATCGAGCCGTTGACTTTGCCGCGCATCGCGTCGGTGGCGGTGTAGGTGCGGCTGAAGTAGGTGTGGCCGAGGCTGATGGTGGACGGGAAGGTGCGGCGGGCGATCGGGCAGATGATCATCTTCCAGTCCGCCTGGGCGGTGACCATGCTGGCGGCGGGATCTTTGACCGGGCCGTTGAGGTAGCTCACCAAACGGTCGTACCAGTAAGCGCCGCCGACCGAGACCGGCGGAATGAAATCGCGATTGTCGTTGGCGTAAAGCGAAATCCCGAGGCCAGCCTGTTTAAGGTTGTTGACGCAGGTGCTGGTGTGGGCTTTGTCCCGGGCCTGGTTGAGCGCGGGCAGCAGCATCGAGGCGAGGATGGCGATGATAGCGATCACCACCAGAAGCTCGATCAGCGTGAAAGGAACGCGGTTTTCAGATTTGGGCGGCATGGTGCTTCTCCTCCTTCGTTTCGTTTTTCGGGCGCAGGCTCTTGCGGAACACAATGTGACTTGGAATTTGAATGATCACCCGGCGGTCGTCCTGCTCGACGATCTGCCGGATCAAGAGCGAAACACTGGTCTCGATGACCCGGTCGATCATCCGGTCGGCCGAGGTGAAATACCCCTCGACGGGGGCGTTCGGCATCGACCCTTCGAAGTTGTCGAAGCTCAGCACGTCGGGCGGATTGTCGCCGAGCACCCCGGCGATGCCGAAGGCGAAGTAGTCGGACAAAGTCACAATCAGCGTCCGGCGGAAATCGCGCCCGGCGTTGACGTAATAATGGGTTGCCGCCACCGCCGCGAACTCACTGTGGACATCGCCGAAATTGACCGTCTCAACCCTGCTTTCCGGAATCCTGAGGTCCCGGAAAAAGTGTCGCACCACCTGTTCGGTCTCCAGTGAGTTGCGGTTCCCCGGCACCAGGATCAGAAAATGCTCGTATTTGTTCCAATCGACCCGCGGCGCCAGTTCATCCAGTGCGCTCCGGAAGTCGGTCATCACCTGACTGCAGGCAAACTCATTCTCAAGCGGATAAAGCGTGCCGAAAACCACGATTTTGCCCTTGAACGCGCGCAATGCGGTCGACGCCGCCCGGTCGGCGAACCAGGTCGAAACCAGAAGCCCGTTGAGCCGGGCAAAGGCCCTCTCGGCGGCGGCGGGATCGCAGACGACGTGGTAGGGAATGTAGGAAACCCCGATGCCGCGCTCGGCGAAGGCCCGGGCGATCTTCTCCGCCCAGACGGTGCGGTGAAGCGCGATGCCGCCGGTCAGCGGGTGATCGTTGACAATGCCGATCCGGGGAATCGGCGGGGGATCGTTTTTGAGGTAGCTGCCCGACCGCGCAACGCGATAGATCAGGTCCTCGTCGGCGAGGAGATTGAGCACCCGGTCGGCGGTGACCCGGGAAATTTGGTATTTGCCGGCCAGCTCCCGGACCGAATCGACCGGAGACCCCGCCTCCAGCCGCCGGGCCAGCAACTCCTCGCGGTACTGATTGGCAATCCGCGAAACCTTGGTGCGCCGTTCCTTGATCATGGGTTCCCCTGTACAATTTAAAGAACCTGTCGTGTTCTGCCGGCGCTAATTATATCCAATTTGCGAGGGTTCGTCAAGAATGGAAAAGGCGTTTTTATGATAATTCGGAAGATTTGTTGCAAATCTGTACTAAATAAGAGAGTACAGAAAACAACCGGGGCCGGCGGAGAGAAGCGTAGGGTGAATCAGCGTACCGGCGGAAAGCCGGGTGCGGGCCGGACTACCGGAAATTCTCCAGTGCCCGGCGGACGCGATCGACGCCGGGGAAGTCGCGGAAGCGGAAGAAGCGGCCGGCCAAAGTCGGATACTTCGCTTCGAGCGCGGCAAAGGCCGCGTCGTCGGCAAGCGCCCGGTCGATCCCGATGACCAGCGGCGTTTTCGGCTTGCGGCGAAGGAGTTCAAGGTGTTCGCCGAGGTCGCCGCGGTGCCAGCGGTGAAAAAGTTCGAGGTGCACGGTCGGTTTGCCGTCACGGTGCCGGAAGCTCAAATCGGGGAAGAAAAGCCGCCCGCCGCCGCCCTCGAGCATCGCGGCCTCGCCGACGATCTTCCAGTCTTCGACCTTTTCCCGGAAGAGGCGGTGGAACATCGCGATCTCCTCGGGAACGTAGTCGGAGAAGCTGCGATAATGCGATTTGAGGCCGGAACTCTGGTCGAGGAGCAAACGGCAATCCTTGTCCTTCCAGCGGATCACCGCCTCCAGCCGGTACTCTTTGAGCAGCACCGCAGCCGGAAAAAACGAGGCGAGCTGAAGCGCGTACTTGCGGCTGTTTTCAAAAATGTCGAAGGGACCGCTGATCGTGAAACGGATCGCCCCCTCCTTTTCCCGCCGCGCCTCCGCCAGCAGCCGGAAGAACTTGAGATACTTGAAAAAGCGCCGCAGCTCGACCGGCTCCGGCGCGGCAAGCACGATGTCGAGGGTTTTGGCATAAAGGAGCAAACTTTGCACCAAAGCAAGATTGTAGCGCTCGATGAGTTCGCGCGCGGTCAATGCCTTGAAGGCGATCAGGCGGCTGTTTTCAGGAAGGTCGCCGTACCAGTCGGCGTCGAAAAAGGCCGCGTCGGGCGCTTCGGCCCGGAGCCGGACGCGATAGTCCTCGACCGGCAGTCCTTCGCCGAGCAGGCGTCCGGCGAGCTCAAAAAGCGGCTGCCGGGAGGCGGGATAATCGATTTCGCGCGGCGCTTCAAAGTCGCAATGGTCGAGGAGGATTTTGTTAAACGAGGCGGCCAGCACTTGATCGGGCGCACTTTTGAGCTGCGGCTCGACCAGTTCCTCGATTTCACCGCGCCGCGAGCCGGGCGCTTCGCCGTAGAGCGCGCAGAGTTCGGAGGCCAGCTCCAGCACCCGCGCCGAAGCGGGATCGGCAAAGGCGGGTTCGATGCGGTCGCCCTTGCGCTTGAACCTGATCAATTCACGCGTCAACATGATCCCGCCTCTTCTTCTTTGTTCTTGTACGCGCGGTGGTCGCGGCGGCGTTCGCTGACCGACTCCTCGGAGGTGCCGGCCCCGACCAGTTCATAGAGGATCGCCTGTTCCTTGCCCGGCGCGGGACGGAGAATGCGGCCGAGGCGCTGGACGTGTTCACGCACGCTGGCGCTGCCGGAGAGCACCACCCCGACCGCGGCGGCGGGGACGTCGACCCCCTCGTTGAGCACTTTGCTGGTCACCAGCACCGGGTAGAGCCCGGCGCGGAAGCGGTCGAGGAATTCCTTGCGTTCGCGGGGGCCGGTGTGGTGGGTGATCACCGGCAGCGCGAATTCACGGCCGAGCAAATACGCGGTGGCATTGTCGGCGGTGAAAACAAGGATCCGCTCGCCGGCGTGGTTGCGAAAAAGCTCGTAAACAGCGCGAATTTTCGACCGCCCTCCCCGTGCGATCCGGCGCTGGGTGAAAAAGGCGTTGAGCACCCGTTTCCCCTCCGCACTCCGGGCGCAGAGCCCGAGGAAGCGCCCCCAGTCCTCGCGGCGGCGAAAGGTGATCGCATTGGCGCGCAGGAAATCGGTGTAAATTTTGCGGTGTGAATGATACAGCTCCTCCTCGTCGGGGTCGAGCGGAATCGCCAGCCGGCGGACCACATAGGGCGACAGATACTCCCCCTCGAGTTCGTCGATGTGAATGCGGCTCACCACGCTCCCCAAAAGATCCGCCATCACCGCGTCGCGCTCGGGGTCGAGCTCGGGGGTGGCCGAGAGACCGAGCCGGTAGGGCGCGATCGACAGCGCCGCCGCCATCCGGTAGACCGGACCGGGAAGATGGTGGCACTCGTCGGCGACCAGCAGCCCGAAGCGGTTGCCGATGAACTCCATATTGAGCACCGCCGAGTCGTAGGTGCTGACCGTGAGGTCGAGGATTTCGCGCTCGCCGCCGCCGAGCATCCCGATCGGGATGTTGAAGAATTTCTCGAGCACCCCCACCCATTGCTGGAGGAGATCGATGGTCGGCACCAGCACCAGCGCCGGACGCTGCA
>CAZRFG010000100.1:0-11022 GCA_964599205.1 uncultured Victivallaceae bacterium | reverse complement strand
GGTCATCGGGTGAAATGTCCTTGCTGACCAGCACCAGCCCGGCTTTGGAATCGGGCAACTGACTCTGGTAACGCTTGTTGCCGAGGAACGACACCTGGTCGTGCCGGGCCTCTTTGAGCGAGGAAACCCCGATGATTTCGAGATTTTCATCGCCGATCAATTCGCCTTTGACCAGCTCGGCGATAAATTTGGCGGTAACTTTCATAGGTTTCTCCTGTGTCGGATGAATGACGTTGAGCGTTCCGGGCGATTGCCCCGGAAGAGTTCAGAGCGACGCGATTTCGATCATTTGGCCGCCCTTGGCGCGGCTCTGGCTGACGGCTTCGAGGAAGGCGATGATTTCGAGGCTTTCCTCGACCGGCACCGCCGGAACGCCGGTCTGGAAGAACGGCACCACCTTGCGCAGCAGCATCGCATAGAACGGCACCTCGGTCGAAACCATCGCCGCAATGTGCCCCTGGGTGGTGGTCAGCGCACAGCCGAAATTGTTGGCATTGATCCGGTTGCCGGAAAGCTTCCCGATCCGCCCGTCGGTCCACAGCCCGACCACCGCGTCGACCTTGTCGGTGCTGAAGGTCTGAACGCGCTGACAGCCGCGTCCCATAAAGGAATAAAGCAGCTCGGCGGAGTGAATTCCGTACCAGAAATAGTCGCGGTAGTCTTCAAAAAACACCATCGGCCCGAAGGCGTCGACCGCCGCCACTTCGGCCCCCGCCGGCAGCGCGCCGTCGATGCCCTTGGCGTAGCGGATCGCCGACGCGGTCATGATCGGCACGTTCTTGGCCTTGGCCAGTTCGACGATCGCTTTGGCGTCCCGGTAGTAGCAGGCCAGCGGCTTGTCGATGAAGACCGGCTTGCCGAATTCGACCAGAATCTTGAACTGTTCAAGGTGCTGATTGCCGTCCACGCTTTCGAGGAAGTAGGCGTCAAGCCCGGCCATCGCTTCGATCGAATCGACCACTTCGATGCCCATCGCGCGGAAGTCATCGGTGAACTGGCCGACCCGCGACATGCTCATCGAAAAAGCCTTGCTGCCGCCGGCGAAGGCCTTGACCACTTTGCAGCCCGGCACGTGAAATTCGTTGGCCGCGTCGTTGAGCAGTTTGGCAAAAGCCGGAGCGTGCGAAGTATCCAGTCCCACGATACCGATGTTGAGCGTCTTCATGTTGTAAAAATCCTTTCCGTGATTTCAGTTGTATCGCCGTTATTCAAATTTGCGCGGCACCCGCGCCAGCACCCTTGCCGACGCGGTATGGCAATTTCCTTCAAAAACCAACCCGGCCCCGATTTTGTCCAGCTGCCGGTTCGCCCATTCGTAAAAGGCCATGGCGGCCTCGAGGTCGCGGTGAAGCAGCGTCCCTTTGTTCGCCCGGTCGAGATGTCCGGCGGCGCAGCAGCAATCGGCCCCCGCCCCGCGGATCACCAGCGAGCCGGCGGCCCGCCGGACCGCATCGCGAAGCACCCGCTGTACCGCCGGCGCGGCCAGACAAAAGCCCGGCGCGACCTTGCCGTCGGCGCCGGTGCGGCGGCCACCCGGCGGAATCGCCAATTGCGCCAAATCCAGCACTTCGCCCGCAGCCGGCGCGTCCGGAACCTTGCTCCAGGCAAGGTAATAGCCGAAGCGCCACGGCCGCCGCTGCAAAACCATATCCGGAGCAAAGCGGAACATCAAACGCTCGAACCGCACCGTTTGCGCCGACGCCTCGACGCCGAACCGCGCTTCGCCGCCGAGCTCGCGCCCGGCCCGGCAGCGCCACAAATCCTCGCCGCAGCCGAATTCCCAAAGGGTACCGTCGGCGGCCTCCGCCAGGTAAAAAACCGGCATTTGCGGCGCCTCTTCGGCATAGGGAAGATCGTGCCACTCGACGGTGACGCCGTCGCGGGAAATCCCGAGCCGCCGCCAGTCGCCGGTCAGCGTCACCGGATCGAGCCGGAGCTCGCGGAGCACCTGCCGCCCGACGGTGCGGAAATCGGCGGTCACCCGGAGCAGACCGTCAAGCAGACTGAAGCTCCTCCGGACATCGTATTCGCAGCCGAACGGAATCACTTTCTCCGATTCGGCGCTGGTGAGCAAACCATCGAGGGTGCGGTGGACTTTGAGTTTTTTCGCCTCGACCCGGGCTTCGCCGAAGCCGTCGCAGAGAGCGCCTCCGACCGCCGCGCAGACGGAGCCGGCATCAAGTTCAAAGACCGTTTCGCCGAACGATTGGAAACCGGCGGTGAATCCGGGTCCGTTGACTGCGTCGCGTGTTTGCTCCATTATTCGATCCATTCAAGAATTTCCTCGACCGGCTTGCGGCCGATCGGGGCGGCAGGGGCGGAAGCGTAGCCGATCGGGGTCAGCGCCAGCGCGCTCCACGGTGCTTCGACCCCGAGCGCGGTGTCCATTTTGCGGCGGTTGTAGGCGCAGACGAAACAAGTCCCCAACCCCTCCGAAGCGGCGGCGAGAACCAAGTGATCCATCACGATCCCGATGTCCATCGCCACGATCGAATCGCCCTCGGGGCGGCGCCAGGCGTTCTTCTCGTCGCCGAGCAGCACGGCCACCACCGGCGCGTTTTTGAGCAGCTGCTGCGGACAGGCTTCGCGGATGGCGGCCAGTTTCTCCGGATCGGTGACCATCAGCAGCCGGAACGGCTGCCGGTTGCAGGCGGTCGGAGCCAGCCGGGCCGCTTCGGCCAGGCGCAGCAATATTTCTTTCGGCACCGGATCGGATTTGTAATTCCGAATGCTTCGGCGCGCGGCAAGAAGCTGATAGAAATCCATAAAAATTCCCCACTTTTATTTTATATCCTATACTATGGCCTGTTTTTTCGGTAAAATCAAGTTTATTCCGTGCAAAATTGCGATTCCGGGGTTATATTTATATACTCAAGCGAAAGGATGCGATTGCAATGCTGGCAAAACGAATCATTCCCTGCCTCGACGTCGCCAACGGCCGGGTGGTCAAAGGGGTCAATTTCGTCGACCTGATCGACGCCGGGGATCCGGTCGAAGCAGCCCGTGAATACGACCGCCAGGGCGCGGACGAACTGGTTTTCCTCGATATCACCGCAAGCTCCGACAACCGCGAAACCATCTTCGACGTGGTCAGCCGGACCGCCCGTGAAGTCTTCATCCCGCTCACCGTGGGGGGCGGCGTACGCACCGTCGAGGATATGCGTAAACTCCTCCTCTGCGGCGCCGACAAAACCTCGGTCAACACCGCCGCGGTGGCCAATCCCGATTTGATCCGCGCCGGCTCCGAATACTTCGGCAGCCAGTGCATCGTGCTGGCGATCGACGCCCGCCGCGTCCCCGGCGAAAAGCGCTGGGAAGTCTTCACCCACGGCGGCCGCCGCCCGACCGGCATCGACGCGGTTGAGTGGGCGGTGCGCGGGGCGGCGCTCGGCGCGGGCGAAATTCTGCTCACCAGCATGGACGCCGACGGCACCAAGGACGGCTACGACTGCGAGCTGACCGCCGCGGTTTCGCACGCGGTGCGGATCCCGGTGATCGCCTCCGGCGGCGCGGGCAACCTCAAGCACCTCGCCGAAGTCTTTGAGCGCGGCGCCGCCGACGCGGTGCTGGCCGCGAGTATTTTCCATTTCGGCACCTACACCGTCGCCGAAGCCAAAGCCTATCTGCAATCACGCAATATTCCGATTCGAACCACAAGGAGTTGAACGATGGACGAATTGACCCGCAAAGCCCTGGAATACCATGCCTCGTCGCCCAAGGGCAAAATTTCGGTCGTGCCGACCAAGCCGTGCCTGACCGGCGCCGACCTGGCGCTCGCCTACACCCCCGGCGTCGCCAAGCCCTGTCTGGCGATCAAGGACGACCCGGTGGCCTCCTACGAGTACACCATGCGCGGCAACTTCGTGGCGGTGGTCAGCGACGGCACCGCGGTGCTCGGACTCGGCAACATCGGCCCCGAAGCCGGAATGCCGGTGATGGAGGGCAAGGCAGTACTGTTCAAGCGCTTCGCCGACATCGACGCGATCGGCCTCTGCCTCGGCAAGGTGTTCAACGAAAACGGCCGCACCGATCCGGCCAAGTTGATTGAGACGGTCGAACGGCTGGAACCCTCCTTCGGCGGGATCAATCTCGAGGACATCGGCGGCCCCGCCTGTTTTGAAGTTGAGCAGACGCTGAAAAAACGGATGTCGATCCCGGTTTTTCACGACGATCAGCACGGCACCGCGATCATCTCGATGGCCGCGATCATCAACGCCTTGCAGCTGGTCGGCAAGAAGATCGAAAACTGCCGTTTCGTGATCTCCGGAGCCGGTGCGGCGGGAATTTCGTGCAGTGAATTTTATATCTCCGGCGGCGCCCGGCGCGAAAACTTCATGATGTGCGACTCCAAAGGCGTGATCCACACCGGCCGCACCGATCTGACTCCGGAGAAACAGCGTTTCGCGGTGAAAACCGACGCCCGCACCCTCGCCGATGCGATGAAGGGCGCGGATATTTTCCTCGGATTCTCGGTCGCCGGCAGCGTGACCGGAGCGATGGTCGCCACCATGGCCGCCGATCCGATCATCTTTGCGATGGCCAACCCGACCCCGGAAATTTTCCCGGACGAGGCGCTCAAAGCCGGAGCGGCGGTGGTCGGCACCGGCCGCAGCGACTTCGCCAACCAGATCAACAACGTGCTCGGCTTCCCGGGTATTTTCCGCGGCGCGCTCGACGTGCGTGCAACCGACATCAATGAAGCGATGAAGCTGGCCGCCTCACAGGCACTGGCCGGACTCGCCGCCGAAGCGGTGCCGGAAGCGGTCAAAGCCGACCTCGCCAAGGCCTATCCCGCCGACTTCGCCGCCGGCATGTTCGAAGGCCCCGCCCGGTTGCGCAAGGATTGCGTGATTCCCAAACCCTTCGATCCCCGGGTGGTGCCCCGGGTCGCCCGCAAGGTCGCCGCCGCGGCGATGGCAAGCGGCGTCGCCCAGCTCACCATCGACGACCTCGACGCCTACGAAAAGGCGGTCGCCGAACGCATCCGGAAAGCCAACCGGAGCTGACCCCGATGCAGAACGTGGCGGAATTGAAAACCATCGTCGCCGGCCAGCCGGTTACCTTCGGCAAGCGCGGCGAACTCGACACCATCCGGGTGGAAAATCGCTTTGCGGCCTTTGAAATGACCTTCCACGGAGCTCATGTGCTGAGCTACACCCCGCGCGGCGGACGGGATCTGCTGTGGCTGAGCAAAGAGAGCCATCTCGCCCCCGGCAAGCCGATCCGCGGCGGCGTCCCGATCTGCTGGCCGTGGTTCGGTCCGCATCCGGCGGGCGCGCCCTGCCCGGCCCACGGCTACGCCCGGCTGGCGCACTGGAACTTGCTCGCGGTGCGCACGCTGCCGACCGGCGAGACCCGGCTGCTGCTGCGGCTCGATCGCACCGCGGTTCCGGCTGAAATTCCACAGTTGGACCTGGAAGCGGAATTCACCGTCACCATCGGCAGCCGACTGGAACTTGAACTGACCACGTATAACGTTTCAGATTCGATGCGGACGGTCACCGAAGCGCTCCACAGCTATTTCGCGGTTGACGACGTCACCCGGGTCGCTATCACCGGGCTCGAAGCGGCGCGCTTTCTGGACAAAGTGGCGGGCGACGAAAAAGTGCAGTCGGGCCCGATCGCGATCGACCGCGAAGTCGACCGGATCTACGGCGACACCGCCGCCGCGGTCACCATCGACGATTGCGCCGGCAAGCGCCGGATCACCGTCGCCAAGGAAAACAGCCTTTCGACCGTGATCTGGAATCCGTGGATCGAGAAATCGCGCAAAATGACCGATTTCGGCGACGATGAATATCACACCATGGTCTGCGTCGAAACCGCCCATGCCGCCTCGGACCGCCGGGAAGTGGCGCCCGGCGGCCGACTGCTCCTGAAAACGATCCTGATCTGAATATTCGTCGTTTTTCCGGAAAAAATCGCAAGAAAACGGAAAACTAATACAAAAACATGAAAAAAAGTTGGAAAACTCCTTGCTTTTTTCATGTTTTTTTGCTAAAATAATAAACAGTTAGTACGGACTTGCTACGAGAAACAGTGATTCCGAATTAAAGTGTACAAAAATTTCAAGGAGATCAAGAATGAGAAAGAATCGTGGGTTTACCCTGATCGAGCTGCTCGTCGTTATCGCGATCATCGCGATCCTCGCCGGCATGTTGCTGCCCGCCCTGAACCAGGCCCGTGAAAAGGCCCGCCGCATTTCCTGCACCTCGAACCTGAAGCAGATCGGTCTGTCGCTCAAGCAGTACAGCATCGACTATGCCGACCGTTTCCCGTTCGGCGGCGGTGCCACTGGTCTTGAGTTGCTGCGCAAGAACGACTACCTGACCGACTACGGCGTCTATGCCTGCCCGTCGTCCACCACCACCCGTGGTACCGGCACCCTCACTCTGCTGCAGAACAGCGCTGGCGCGAACTGCGACTATGCCTTTGCCGCCGGGATGATGGAAGGTGACTCCAATGCGTTCGGCCGTGCCGACTCCGGTATCGCCTCCGACATCTACAGCACCTCCGTGAGCCAGACCAACGGCAGCTCCGCGCCGAACCACAACGAATTCGGCAACATCCTGTTCCATGATGGTCACGTCAGCGGTTTCGCCGGCGCCAACTGGTACATCAAGGACAACCGCGGTGCGTCCTTCATCGCCCCGAACGAAGGTGTCTAATTCCATCTGGAATGAACTTTGTTCCCAAAGGGAAGCGAGAATTCGCTTCCCTTTTTTCTGTTTGTAATGACGCCGCCTGGTGACGGCATCCGCCGCCAGGCGGCATTGTTTTCGAGCGATTTTCAATGCCGCGATGTTGGATTTCCCTCACGGAAAAACGAAACGATGAAATCGATTCCGTGTTTCCGCCAGGCAATCCGCCGCCCGGAGCATATCCAATCTTTTAGTGACCGGGTATTCTGCCGATGATCAACCGCTTTCTTCAAACTTTTTGCCGCAACAACCGGGCCGCTTTGTATTTTTTCAGCGCAGCGCTGTGCTGCTATCCGCTGATCTGGATCGGAGCGCGATACTTCGACTGGGTGGTGCTTTTCGGCCATCCGGCTCTGGCGCTGACGGCGATGCTGATCTTGAGTTTTTCGCTGCCGGAACTTGAGCGCTTTTTCCGGGGCACCGGGGGCCGGGCCCAAGCCATCGCCTTTTTTGTGGTTCCCGCCACGCTGGCGATCATGATCCATTACTATTTCAGCCGCGGCAATACCGACCTCGTCCTCAACGGGCTCTACTATCCGGCGGTCATGCTGCTCGGCGCGGTGCACTGCCGGCAATTCGCCCGGCTGCTGCCGTTTTATCTCGGCTTGCTCGGACTCTGCAATCTGGCGGTGCTTACCAGGAATTTTCTCGACGGGACGTTGCCGGTGGGACTGGCCGGCAACTGGAATTGGAGTTTTTCGCTGCTGGCGCTCGGGTTGGCGGCGCTGGTCTTTCTCTTCAGCCGGGGCCGTTTTTTCTTTTTCGGGGCGGCGGCGGCGCTGCCGATGACGCTGATGTTCGGCAACAGCGCTTACTTTGCCCGGGGAACCATGCTGGCAGTCGGCGGCGCCGGACTGATGCTGCTGATCCGGCGGCAGCCCAAAAAAGTCCTGATCTGGGGAACGGCGCTGCTGCTGGCCGCTTTTGCCGTGGCGGTGGCGACCGGATATCTCGAACGGATGTACCGCCAGGATGTGCGCCCCTTCCTGGCCTCGGCGACGCTTTCTCTGATCGCCGAACACCCGTTGATCGGAGTCGGTCCCGGACTTTTTGAAAGCGCGATTGCACCGAAACTGTCGAACGGCTATCACTTGTCGGAATTCGCCGCCTCGCGCCACCCCCATGCCCACAATCAGACGCTTCAATTCGGCGCTGAATTCGGACTGGGCGGCATCATTCTGATCATCGGTATGGCGGTCGCCGGCTGGCACGCGGCGAAACGCCTCGGGACCAAAGTCGAACTCTCCGGCGATGAAAGGCCGGTTCTGTTTGCGTTGTTCACCTTTGTGCTGCTGCTGATTCACGGGCAATTCGATGTCCTGCTGGCCGAGTGGCCGGCCGACTCCGTATTCCTGCTTGCCGCCGGCATCCTCTGGGGATACGGCGCGGGCGAAAGAACCGTGCCGGAAACGCCGGCCATGGATCGCAGCGAAGTCCGCTGGCCGCTCAATGCAATCCGGCTGCTGCTGCTGATCGGACTGGGCATCGTGATCGCCAAATCGCTGTTCTCGGGCATTTATGCCCGGGAAGCGGTGCTGGCCGGACGGCGCGGCGACCAGCAATCCGTCGCCCGCAATTGGGCCCGGAGCCTCGACTACCGCCAAAACGCCCGCAACTGCTACGGCGCCGCGGCCCACGCGCTCTTTACGCTCAAAGACCCGGAACTAGCCGGGCGATATCTCGATGTTCTCAGCGATGAGGCGCTTTATGAAAATTATCTCCACAATCATTCGCTGCGCGGCCGGGCGCTGGCGGCGCAGGGGCAATACGACCAGGCGCTGGCCGCGTTTGAACAGGAGCAGCGGAATTTCCCGGAAAGCGCGGTCAACTGGGCATTGCGCGCCGAAGTGCTCGGGAAACTCGGAAGAGAGACCGAAAAGCAGCAGGCCCTGACCCGGCTCCGGGAGGTCATGGAACGCAAGCAATTACCGCTCCGGGCGCTCCCGCTGTTGATCCAGAATCCGGAGTGGGACATCAACCCGCGCCATTTCGACCGCAAACTCCTGGAGCCCGGCCAATGAACGAGCTGATCTGTGAATGGATGGGGGGAATTCCGGGCAACCTGGCGGCAACCGTCCTGACCTGGCTGGCCGCGCTCGGCGCCGGCAGCTGGCTCTGCCGCCGCCTGACCGGCGGGAATGACCTCCGGATCGCCGTCGCCGCGGGCTTCGTACAGCTTGCGGCGCTGATGCTGGCCGGCGCACCGGTGCTGCTGGCCATTCCGGACACCAGTCTGGCCGCGCTGCTGGCGATTCCGGCGCTTTATGGAGCCCGCGAACTGCGGGAGATCCGGTGGCGCCAATTCGATCCGCTGGCGACAGCCCTGCTGGCGGCGGGCGGCCTGGCGATGCTCGGTTCGGCGCTGCTGATTCCCTACGCCTGGGATGAACAGACCTACCAACTGGCGGTGGTTCGTCACTGGCTGCGGCTCGGCAGCGTCGCGCCGCTGACGGACAATCCGTACTCCTTTTTCCCGTCGCTGTTCCAGTTGCTGTTGCTGTATCCGGTCAAAATCGGTGGCCTCGGCACGGCCCGGCTGATGATTCTCACTGTCTATCTGGCGGTTTACACCGGGCTCTATCACGAATTGCGGCGAATGCTGCCGAAGCTGCCGTCGCTGCTGCTTGCCTTGCTGTTTGCAATTTCTCCGGTGGCGGCGGCAATGGCGCGCGAAGTCTACGTCGAACCGATGATCATGCTGCTGCTGATCGCCGGACTGCGGCTGCGGCATCTCGCGGCGACCGCCGCCCAACGCGCGATCCTGGCCGGGGTGCTCGCCGGGGGCGCGGCGGCGATCAAGCTGACCGCGCTCGGCGCGGCGGCGGTGATCGTCCTCTTCGGAGTCCGGAAACCTCGTTGCAAGCCGCTATTGATCGCGGCGGTGACGGCGGCGCTGACCGGCGGCATTTTCTATTTGCGGTCCTGGCTCGCCTGCGGCAATCCGTTCTATCCCTTCGGCGCCGCAATTTTTACCCCGGCTGACGCGGGAGCGCTTGAAGTGGAGCGCTTCCATCACCTGATGGGAAGTTTTTACTACGGTATTTCCGGTGCCAGCGGCGTGCTGCTGGGGTGGTTCTTCGCCGCTTTTGACGAACTGATTTTTGACGGCATCGCGATGGGCTGGGATTGGGCGCTGCTGATCGGGTTCGGCGTCGCCGGCTTTGCGGTCGCGCGGCAGAGCGGCCGCAGCAGCGCACTGCTGCGCCGGTATGGCGGCGCGCTGAGCGTGCTTTATCTTTTTTGGGCCTTCACTTCGCCCCAGACCCGGTTTTTGCTGCCGGCCCTGCTGGTTGCCGTGCTTTTCGGCGCGGCGGCATTGCGCTTGGTCGGGCCCGGCTGCCGCCGGATCGGGCTTGCCTTGCTGGTCATCGCCTTTTTGGTCAATCCCGACGTCCAGGCGCTGCTCCACTTCAAACGCGCCTGGCAGGCCGTCGCCCGCTCCCGGACTGAACCGCTCAAAATGCTCGAAATCACCACCCGGGAAAAGGATCTCGGCGCGATTTTTGAACACCTTGATCGCAATACCCCCGGCGACACCCGGGTGCTGATGCTGTTTGAGCGGCGCACTTTGTTTGCGCCGCGGCAATGCTTCAACGGCACGCCGGGCTTCCAGCAGCGTTTTTTCACCCCTATGCCCATAAATGCGGCCGAACTCCTGGCGCAACTGAGCGAACACTGGATCGAGTATCTGGTGATCGGCGCTTCGCCCCGCAATCCGGATCATCTCGAGGAGTACAACCAAACCAACGCCGAACTCTCCGAAATGCTCCGGCTGCTGCTGAGAAAAGGCAAGCTTGAACTCATCCCGGTGCCGGACGCGCCCAACTACACGCTGCTCAAAGTGGTGGATCCTTCCGACGACGGCCTTTAAGGCGATCGCTCAGCCGCAGCACGTTGGCAGTGCGGCATGACGCCGCCCGCGATCCACAGGCCCGGCTTGAAAACCCGCCGCACCGCGCCAAAATGATGGCAATCCGGAGAGATCACCGGTAGTGCCGGACGATTCGTAAGAGCTCGGCCAGCACCCGCAAAGCATGACGGAATTTCAGCTTCGACCCCCCGACGTCGCGCCAGGCGGGCAGCGGGTCCTCGACAATCCCGGACAACGCCCGTTCGCGGGGGAAACGCCGGAAAAGCTCGACGTCGAACAGCCAGCGGCTGACAAAGGGTTCGGTGAAAAGCTGGTCCACCAGCTCCCGCCGGAACAGTTTCGCTCCGCACTGGGTGTCGTATACCGGAAGCTGCAAATAAAGCGAAAAAAAAGTGGCGAACCCTCTTCCGATCAGGTGGCGCATCGCACTCCGTCGGATGTCCGCCCCCA
>CAZRFG010000099.1:0-11028 GCA_964599205.1 uncultured Victivallaceae bacterium | reverse complement strand
CCGGGTCATGATCCGGGAAATCGCCTGCCACTGCTCTTCGCCGGTGAGATCGTTGATGTCCGGGCGAAGCTCCTTGATCCCGTTGTATCCGACGAGGTCGCCGGTGATCAGCACCTGTTTGATATTGAGCTTCTTCTGATTGTCCGCGATCCAGGCGGTCATCAGATCGTAGATGCCGTGGTTGCGGTTGAGCTTGATGTAGGTTTGCGGATCCGGAACCAGCACCATCGTCCAATTCTTCGCATCGCCGAGCGCCGGGGCCTGATAAGGCGGCGGCGGCGCGGCAAACGCGGCCGACAGCAGCAGTCCAAACGCCATCAGCCCCAAGCTCAATTTACCCGGCAGCTTCATTCATTCACTCCTCATTTTTGCGCCGTATGCGCCGCAATTGCCCGCTTGAGCGCCTCAAAGGCGGCGGCGAGTTGATCCGGACAGGCTTTCATCCCCGCCAGGTCTTCCGCCCGGCAGCACTTTTCCACCTCGGCGGCCAGCGCGCGCAAGGCTTCGCCGCCGATGTTCGCCGACGCCCCCTTGATCGAGTGGGCGCGAAGCATCGCTTCGGCGGCGTTGCCGCTCTGGAGTTCCTGTCGCAACGCTTCGATCTCCGGTTCGACATCGGTCACGAAACCCTGCAGGATCGCATTGAGCAACTCCTCGTCGCCCATCAGACGCTCCAGCACCGCGGCGCGGTCAAAGACCGGCAGCGACTCCGGTTCCGCCGGAGTCCCGGCGTTTGCCCCGGCGGCAGGCTTGCCGCCATCCTGACGCGCCGGCAGCCACTTGTCGAGCGCGGCGGCCAACGTCCGGGGCGAAACCGGTTTGGCGACATAGTCATTCATCCCCGATTCGAGGCAGGATTCGCGGTCGCCCTGCATCGCATGGGCGGTCATTGCGACAATCGGAATGGCGTGGTCCCGCACCGCCGACTGCGGATCGCGAATCCGGCGGGAGGCGGCGAAGCCGTCCATCACCGGCATCTGTACGTCCATCAGCACCAGATCGTACGGAATCGACTCCAGCGCCAGCAAAACCTCCTGTCCATTGGACACCGCTTCGGCCTTCAGCCCGAACTTCTTCAAAATCGCCAGCACCACCATCTGGTTGGTGACGATGTCCTCGGCCACCAGAATGCGGCAGCCGCGCCCCTCAAAGCGGCCGGTGAATTCGGCGATGCTGTCGGAACTCCGGCCCTCGGCGGCGGCCAGCAGCGGCTGCGGCTCGGAGCTCCGGGCGGCTTCCGCATCCAGCAGCCGGAGAATGGCCTGAACCAGCTCCAAATGGCGGAGCGGCTTGTTAAGGCAGGCGGTAAAACCGATTTCGCGCAGCCGGACGGTGTCAACCGGCGAACCGAGCAGAGTCAGCATCACCATCAGCAACGCTTCCGAGCCGGGTTCCTCTTTGAGCTTGCGTCCCAACGTTTCGCCGTCCATTCCGGGCATCCGCGCATCGATCACCGCGACTCTGAAGGGCTCGCCGGCCGCCGCCGCCCGGCGGAAGGCACGCAGCGCTTCAAAGCCCTCGGCGGCCTCGACCGTCCTCATGCCCCAGCGCTCGAGGCGGCCGACCAGCATGGCGCGGCTGACCGCGTTGTCATCGACCACCAGCGCCCGGATGCCGCGCAAGGCTTCACTGTTGACCAAGGTGATTTCAGGTTTTCCGGCAGGCTTGCCGAAACGCGCGGTAAACCAGAATTCCGAACCGCGACCAAGCTCGCTGGATACGCCGATGGAGCCGCCCATCAATTCGGCCAGCTGCTTCGAAATCGACAGCCCCAGACCGGTGCCGCCGTACTGGCGGGTGGTCGAGCCGTCGACCTGGGTGAACTTGTTGAACAGCACCCCCAGTTTTTCGGCGGCAATCCCGATCCCGGAGTCGCGCACCGCAAAGCGCAACATGACCGAATCCGGTTCGCCGTCGCCGGCTTCGGGCTCGCCCCTGACGTCGATCATGATTTCGCCGTGTTCGGTGAATTTGATCGCATTGCCGACCAGATTGGTCAGAATCTGGCGGAGCCGGCCGGGATCACCATGCAGCCACTGCGGCACGTCCTGAGCGGTGCGGGGAATCAATTCGAGGTCCTTGACTCCGGCCGAAAATGCGAGCGACTCGGAAAACTCGTCGAGCAACGCAAAGAGATCGAAGTCGAGCAATTCCAAATTGAGCTTGCCCGCCTCCATCTTGGAGAAGTCGAGGATGTCGTTAAGCAAGTTGAGCAGCGCTTCGCCGCTCGATTTGACGATTTCAGCGTATTGGCGCTGCTCGGCGTTGAGGTCCATGTCGAGCAGCAGCCCGGTCATCCCGATCACCGCGTTCATCGGCGTCCGGATTTCGTGGCTCATATTGGAAAGGAATTCGCTTTTGGCCCGGTTGGCGGATTCGGCCTGTTCGCGGCTGAGGCGCAAGCCCTCCTCGGTGTCGCGGCGTTTGCGGACATTGACCAGCATCCGGGCAAAAATGGTCAGCAGCCGGACTTCGGTCTGGGTGTAGATGTGGTATTTCACCACCGAGTCGAAGCCGGTGAAGCCGATCAATTCGTCCTCGTCGAGCAGCGGCACCGCGATCATGCTCTTGATGTTCTGGGCCTCCAGCACGGTCCGGGTTTCTCCGGACGGAAGCGCCAGCACGTCGGGAACATGAACCGGCCGCCCCTCGCGGAAAGATGCCACCCAGTCGGACGGCAGATGAACGTTCTGGAGCCATTCCCGCTGCGAGGTGCTGTGGGACGCGCACCACTCGTGGGTATTGGAACAAACCCCGCTCGCGGGCTCGACGTCGAAGAGATAAGCCCGGTCGGCGCCGACAAAAGCGGCGAGTTCGCCGAGGGTGTTTTCGATCGCCGCATCGACGCCGGCAAGCGGCATCGAAATGTAAGTTGCGGAGATCTTCATCAGCATCTCCTGCAAATAGGTCTGCCGCAGCAGCTCCTCCTCCGCCCGTTTGCGGAGCAGCGCCTCGCCGATGTGGGCGGCGATATTTTCCAGCGCATTGACCATGTGGAGATTGAACCGGTTGCCATCGTGCGCTCCCAGATGCAAGAGACCAACCACCCGGTTCTTCTCGCGGATCGGCACCAGCATCACCGAGCGGTAGCCGAACTTCATGCAGAGGTCGCGCTGCCGGCAGGGGGCTTCGAGCGGCGTGCGCAGTTCGGAGAAGTCGAGGTCGGCGCGATTGGTCCAGCAACTGCCGCCGGGAGTGAACAACGGATCGGAAGAATTGCTCAAGTCGCGCAGCACCTGGCCGCAGACGCAGTCCAGCGACGGCGTGCCGTCGGCGTTGCGGCAGACACTGCCGTCGGCGCCGCAAGTCAACAGCGAATTCTCTTCGCTCAGGAATTCGGACGGGAAGCCGTCTTCGGCGAAATAGGGATAATCCTCGCCCTGTTCCAGCCGCAATCCGATCGCGTCGCAGCGGATCGACTCCCGGACGGTTTGCAGGATACGCCGGATCGAAACGTGGAAATCCGAGCTCTCGTTGAGAATCTCCAGCACCTGACTGGCGAGCTGGTGATAATTTTCATTGCGCTTGAGTTCGGTGACGTCGTCGAAGACCACCGCGGTGCGATCCGGGCCGAGCGGATATGCCTTGACCGCGAAGTAGCGCTCCGTATCCGGCCAGAACTGCTCGAAACTGACCGCTTCGCCGGTCCGCGCCACCTTGCCGTAGATCGCGATCACCGACATTTTGGCAATGCCCGGAATCACCTCCGAAGCGCGCCGGTCGAGCACCTCCTGCGGCTTCAGTCCGACATGATTTTCAAACGCCGGATTGACGCTGCGGAAAATGAAATCGACCGCCTGGCCGGAGTCATCCCAGACCATTTCCAGCACCGCTACCGCCGAAATCGCGTGCTCGGTCAGCAGCCGGTAGCGCTCCTCGCTGCGACTGAGCTCCTCACGCCGCTCGTACTCCTCGGTGACGTCGCGGAACACCAGCACCGCGCCGATCACCTGCTCCCGGACATCGCGAATCGGGGCGCAGCTGTCGGCGATCTGATACTCGACACCGTCGCGGGCAATCAGCACGGTGTGATTGGCCAGTCCGACCACCACTCCTTCCTGGAGCGCCCGGCTGACCGGATTCTCGGCAAGCATCCGGGTTTTGGCATTGACGATCCGGAAGACCTCTTCCAGCGGGCGGCCTTGCGCCTCGGTGGTGGTCCAGCCGGTCAGTTTCTCAGCGACGGTATTGAGCTCGGTGACCGTGCCGTCGGCGGCGCACGAAACCACCCCGTCGCCGATCGAGCGCAGCGTCGCCGCCAGGCGTTCGCGGTTTTCGCGCAACTCCGCCTGCCGCAGCCGGATACCGTCGTCGGTGCGCCGCAGCAGCACAAACACAAAAGAGATCAAAGCCGCCAGCAGGATTCCGCCGCCGACCCCGCCCAGGAGCAGCATCCGGAGAAAGGCGCTTTTCTGGGCGGAAATGTCCGACATCACCAGAATGCACCCGATCGTATCCCCGCCGGCATCGACGATCGGTCCGGCGACAACGCGCCACTCTTTGCCGTCAAGGTTGATATCCTGTCCGTCGTTGTCGGAGTGGCCGTTTTCCGGATTGTGGTTGGCGACTTTCAGGAAAGGCTTCGGCAACTGCCCTCGCGAGGCGTAGACGACCACACTGTCGGGCATCCGGTCCCACTCCGAAACGCGGCCGAGTTCGCGCATCTCTTTTTCATACTGCGCGCGGTCGAGGTTCTTTTTGTGAACCAGCACCGCGATCTCGGTGTTGCCGCGCAAGTGTTCGCGGGCCAGGACATTTTCCACCGACTTGCCGATTTCGGCATAGCCGACGATTTTGCCGTCGGCGAAAACCGGCTGGACGCTGCGGAGCGCAATCGCGCCGGTCCGCCCGATCTCGATTCCGGAGACCGCCTTGCCGGTGCGCTCGGCTTCGCGGAGGATAAAGCGATCGACCTTGTCGCCGCGAAGCTCCGGCGCATCCATTCGCAACAAGCAGAACCGGTTGCGGTCAACGAATTCAAAATGCCTGACATTGAGCGCGTCGCGCATTTTGAGATACGCATTGAGCCAGCTTTTTTGAAGTCTGTCGGAGTCACTGGCTTCGAGCGCGGCGACGGTGCGGCGGTCGGTGGCGATGGCGTCGAGGCACTTGCTCATCTCAACCGCTTCGGTTTTGATATCCTCGCGAAAAGCGGTATGGATGTTCTCCCGGGCCTCGTTGATCCGTTCATTCATGTCCGACCGGTGCTGCCACCAGAGCAAGGTGAAGCCGCCGAGCAAGAGCAGCGCCATCATCGCGGTCAGGGGCGGCATCAGCGTCCGCAGCACCGGCTTGTCACCGGCGTTCCGTTTCTGCAGAATCGCCAGCAGCGTCACCGCGCCGATCAGGGTCAGCACCACCATCCCGATCGGCAGCGCGATCCGGGCCGCCACCCGGATGTGCCAGTCGCGAGCATCAACATCCATGCCCAGCACCGCCATCGGCTTGCCGTCGGCCGGGTTGATCACCGGCACCAGCGCCGAAACCCAGACGCCCCAGGCGTCCGGCAGCGGTCCCTCGACCAATCCCTCCCCTTGATCGAAAATGGCGACCAGTTCAGGAGAGGCTTCGTTATAAGGATCGCCGGGAAGAGAAAGCTCGGATGAGTTGTTGTTTTCGTTCTGGGCGTCGGCAAAAAAGAAAATTTCCGGCTTGCCCGGCTTCGCCGGATCAATCCGCCGTCCCATCAGATAGACAAAGCGGGCGCCCGCGGTCTGGCGGACCGCCTCAAGTTGCTCACGTAAACGCAAATAAGCCGGATTGTCGAGATCCTCGCGATTGCCCCGGAGCGTTTGCAGCGGCCGCGCGTTCAAAGTCCGGGCGACCAGACGGGCCTGCTGCAACAGCTCCTCGCGCATTGAGCGGTCCGCCCACGCCAGCATGCCCCAGATCAGCAGCAAAGTGGCAACCAGAATGATCAACGCCACGCCGCCGGCGCGAAACAGACTGAAGTTCAAAAAAATTCCAAGCCCGGAAAGCCCCGACTTGCCCTCACCTGAACTTTTGCATTCCGTTCCGGCGGATGGCCCAGGCGGCGGCAGTTGCGGAAAAGCTTGCATACGATAGCGTGCCTCCATTGATCAAAGTCGCCGCACGCTCGCTCTCCCCGGTCCCCTCCCGGACGAAAACCCCGGAATCGAATGAAAACGCGCAACACTCAAAGTGATTTTGGGTCCTTCAGGAGAGAGGGATGCAAAACACCACCCGATCCCGTTTCAATTAAAATACACGAGGCAATCGCGAATTCAAGCCGGAAGCGGCATTTCCCCGGCGCGATTTTCGACTTCAGGATTTCACCGTCTCGGCCAGCTTCAGCAACGCGGTATTGATATCCGCCGGAAACAGGATTACGGTGTTGGAGGTGGACGCGCCCAGGCTGTCGATGGTCTGGAGCGTCCGGAGCATCATCGCGCCTTCGGTCCGGGCCATGATCGCGGCGGCGGCGGCGAGGTTGTCGGCGGCGATCTTGTCGCCTTCGGCCTTGGTGATGGTGGCGCGTTTTTCGCGTTCGGCGGTGGCCTGGCGGCTCATGATCCGCTTGAGATCCTCGGGCATTTCGATATCCTGGAGGCGAATGGTGTCGAGCTTGATGCCCCATTCGGCGATATACTTGCCGACGATGCCGGCGATTTCGTCCTGAATGCGTTCGCGCTCGGAAAGCAGCTGGTCCAGCGTCAGGTTGCCGACCACGTCGCGCAGCGCCGACTGGGCGTACTGCGCCACCGCGAAGCGGAAATTCTGCACGCTGACCACCGCTTTGGCCGAATCGGTCACCTGAAAAAACAACACCCCCTCGACCGCCGCCGGGACGTTGTCGCGGGTGATCACCTGCTGGCCGGGAATGTTGAGCGCGAGCACCCGCTGGTCGATGAAAATGGCGGCTTCGACAAAGGGAATGACGTAGAACATCCCCGGCCCGGCGGTCTCCTTGTAACGCCCGAAGCGCAACACCACCCCGCGTTCCCACTGCGCCGCCACCCGGATGCCGGAGACGACGGCGAAATAAACCGCGGCCAGCGCCACAAACACCCCGGCCGTCACCGCGCCGGGCAGCTGCCAGTCATGCCAATACCAGATCGCAATCGCGGCCAGGGCGGCCGGAATGCCGAAAGTTGCCGCCCGCAGCGGCGTCCCGAGCGAGAGGTGTCCGGCATCGGAGGAAGCGTAATCTTTGAACATGATTCATTCCTTTCGTTACGATATTTCCGGTAAATTTTCCCCATCCCAGAGCGGGACTTTGAGCATTTGGGCCAGCGTGACGGCATCCTCCGCCATTGACGGATAATCGCCGTGGCAGACGACATTGACGCGTTCGCCGTCTTTGCGGACAAGATTGAGTTCATAGGCGGTAAACCCGCCGTTTTCGCCGCCCGTCAGGCGTTTTTTCAAAAGCTGCAAGGCGCCGATGTTTTTGAACGGGGTAAAGGTCGGCAAGCCGGCCAGCTCAAAAATTTTCCGCGGATCGACCGTGCTCCGGTAAAAAGCGCCGCAACGCGAATCGAAAACGATATAGGGATTCATTTTCCGATAGAGCCGGATCCCGAACGCCGCTTGGACGGCGGTCAAGAGCGCGATCGCCAGATAAAGTACCGGCAGCGAGCGCAGCAGTTCCCGGACCGGAGGAATCACCCCGGAGCTCATGATCACCGCGAACGCCAGGCCGCTGAGTACAATGATCAGCCCCGGCGCTTTGTTCGCCGTCGTCCCGGCGAACCGCATCACGCCGTCAACGGGATCGGTCCGCAGCCGGTGGGTGCAGCAACTGGCCCCCTGTTTGTTGAGCGGCGTCCACTGCGTTTTGAGCGCAAGTTCGCTCCCGAAGACCGCCGGATCGAATGCATCCGCCGTGAGTTCCAACGCCGCCTTGCCTTCCACTACCCCCATATCCGCCTCCTGTCTGGAATCATCATCGTTGCCGCCTTCCGCAAAAATCGGATAGGGTAAGCTATCGTGATTTTCCCGATTTGCAAGCTGAATCGAAAAAAAAGGATAGTCCGCAATGAGATAAAAACGGCCCCCAGCGCCGAGGCGGTGAAGGCCGGAGGAGGAGTGAATGACTCAGTAGGCGGCGTCGTTCTGGGTGGTGTCCTTGTTGTTTTTCTGGTTGACGTGATAATTCCAGACGGTGTAGTTGGTGTTCGGCACCAGCGCATTGGCGCTCTGGCCGCGGAAGCTGCCGACATGGCCGTCGAGGAAGGACAAGTTGGCCTGCATATTGCCGTGACGATTCCACGGAATCGCGTTGTAGCTGCTGCCGTACCCCCACCAGGACTTGGAGAAACCGTAGTAGGTGCAGTCGATCAGATCGAACTTGACCGACGGCTTGCGGACGCTGCCGAGTTTCTGCGGCAGATAGACGCCCGGACCGGCGGCGTTGGTCCAATACCCGCCCAGCCCCTGATAACGGCCGTACCCGCCATTCTGGGAAAGCGGTTTGCCGGCGGCGTCAAAGACCTGAAAGGTTCCCGCGGTCGGCCGCCCGCCGATCGAGAGATTGGTCTCCCAGACTCCGATATCCTGCTGCGAAGCGGGGCACATCGGAGTGGCGGCATAAATCGCCCCGTTGGCCAGATGCTTGCGCGAGCAGAGCGCCTTGACGTAATCATTGAGCCACATCGCGAAATACCAGTCCAACTGGCCGATCGAAGTGTCCCGCCTGCCGTACTGCGAGTTCGGCAGAATGAAGTCGTCGTTGTCGCCGGTGTAGAAAACTGAAGCGGTGCTCAACTGTTTGAGCGAATTGGAGCAGGAGGCGCTTTTGGCCTTGGTCCGCGCCTGGTTGAGCGCGGGAAGCAGCATCGAAGCGAGAATGGCGATGATGGCGATGACGACCAGGAGCTCGATCAAGGTAAAGCATCTCTTCATTTTCCGGTTCCTTTGATTTATAGTCATGGGGAAATCCCCGACAATGCGATGAGTTCAGACGGGTGTCGCGACTCCGGCCGAAAACAGCAAAAATGATATCCCATTGGATTGTCCCGCCGCGGCTCCGGCGTGCTTGTACTAACTCAGCGTGGAATTTCGAGCCGGACATTGAGATAGATGCGCGAACTGCCGCACCCCGGAGTGCGGATCCGGCGCAGCGCCTCCGCCAGCGCCTGGGCGCCGCCGTCGCACCAGTCGGGCATGATGCACGGGGTCACCGGGTGATAATCCGGCACCAGCAGCGCCTTGCCGTCCAGCGAAAGCACGACCCGGTCGCCGACCGGCGGTTCCTTGCCGGAAGCGAGGCGGCAGCGTTCGGCGCAGAAATAGAGCTGGGTGCCGCCGGTGAAGAGATACCCGATATCCTTGCGGCTGAAATCACAATCGACCGCGATCTCGCTGTCGCGCCAGAGCGAAGCGAAAATCTCCGCCCGGCGACGGGTCACCGGAGCCGGATGGGTCACCACCCGGACATGAGCGATCCGGCGCTTGCGGAAAAAATCGGCGGCCAGCTCCGCGGCGGCAAACGGGTCGAGCGAAATCGGCGACACCAGCCCGCCGAACCGGCGGTCCATTTCGACCCCCACCACCGGCACCCGAAGCGGCAACTCGCTGTAAATTTCGTCATAGGTGCCGACGATGATCACCGCGTCGCAGCGATCGTTGAGCTGCCGGAAGACTTCGCGGGCCTTTTCAATTTCCTCCGGGAAGTAACAGGGAACGGCATGGACTTCGACGATCGCTCCGGCCGCCTGGGCGGCGTCGAGAATGCCGCGCACCACATAATACGCATAATTTTTCACGCTCGAGGAGACCTGGACCACCGCAATCCGCAGGGCGCCCGCCGGATTCCCGTCCGCCGCGCTTTTGCCGGCGGCGACGAAGACTCCGGAACGCGCCCGGCACTCCAGCAACCCCTTGTCGCGCAAGGCCCAGAGCCCGCGCCGCGCCATATCGGTATTGATCCCGAATTGTTCCGCCAGCACCCGCAGCGACGGCAGTTTACTGCCCGGGCCCATCAAGCCGGCGGCAATCTGCGCTTCAATATCGTCGGTCATCCGGGCAAATCCGACCGGTTTGCTCTTTTTTTGCATCTGGCCAATCCTCATCTGTTAGATTCTGTTAGATAATTATACAACAAAGCCCATCAAAAAGCAAGACCTCTTTTTGAAAATTTTTAAAATTTTGTGACGCCGATATCGCGGTTAATCCCGTCCGGAGCTTGATTTGCCAAGCAAAAAGAAGTATATTTTCCGGTGCCCTCCGAAATCAAAAAGGAACAGTCCGTCGATGAACCATGCCAAAACCAATGCGCTGCGGTTGCTGGAAGCGGAAGCGATCGCATTCACCCCTTTTGAATATGACGCCTCCGACGAACGCATCGACGCGGTCTCGGTCGCCGAAAAACTCGGCGCGCCGCCGGAACAGGTCTTCAAAACCCTGGTCACGGTATCGCCGGACAAAGAGTACTTCGTATTCATCATTCCCGGCAACGCCGAGCTCGATCTCAAAAAAGCGGCCCGCGCCGCCGGCAAAAAAAGCATCGAAATGATCAAAGCCAAAGAGCTCCTCCCGCTCACCGGCTACGTCCACGGCGGCTGCTCGCCGGTGGGAATGAAAAAGCTCTTTCCGACCCGGATCGACGAGACCGCGATCCTCTTTGAGCGCATCTTCGTCTCCGGCGGCCGGGTCGGTCTCAATCTGGCGATCAGCCCGGAGGATCTCGCCGGATTCATCAACGCCGATTTCGCCGACCTCGCCAAAGGGTGAGTCCGCTCGCACCCGGGATTCCGCTCGGATTTGCTTTTTTTGCACTAAATCCGGCCAATCCGGCATCAATACCCCGTCATTCGTGGACTTTTTGCCAAATCGCGAAGAATTTTTGCCAACCCGCCGTGATTGTTTTTGTTTTTCTTTCCATTATACTATCACTATCAGAAAACAATCCAAACATACAAGGGTTTTCAAGCCATGAATGCACCGATGCACACCGTCGACTTGATGATCATCGTCCTCTACCTCGCCGCCATGCTCGGCATCGGTCTCCACTTCGCCCGCAAAAACAAATCGACCGAGGACTATTATTACGGCGGCCGCCGCTTT
>CAZRFG010000098.1:0-11177 GCA_964599205.1 uncultured Victivallaceae bacterium | reverse complement strand
GCGACGAGGACGGCTACTTCTGGTTCATCGGCCGCAGCGACGACATCATCAAGAGCTCCGGCTACCGCATCGGCCCCTCCGAAGTCGAGGACGTGATGGCCCACCATCCCGCCATCCACGAGGTCGCGGTGGTCGGTGCGCCCGATCCCCTGCGCGGGGCCAAGGTGAAGGCCTACGTCGTTCTCCATCAGGGATTCGCCGCCACCGAGTCGCTGATCAAGGATATCCAGAACTTCGTCAAAAATCAGACCGCGCCCTACAAATACCCGCGCGAAATCGAGTTTGTCGCCGCTCTGCCGAAGACCTTCTCCGGCAAAATCAAGCGCGACCTCCTCCGAGTCCACGCCGAAACCGGCAAATGCTGGACGGAATAGTCGCGCCGAATCATTGCTGAGCGCTGGAGAAGAAAACGTTTTTCTTCCGAGCCGATTTCAAAAGTCCTTTCGGGTGCCCGCAAGGTTGGTTTTCCCGCCTGAGCGGGAGACGCCGCCTGGGGATGCGCCTCATTTTCCCGACCATGCGGAAAAAAAACGCTTCCGGAGCGTTCCGGAATTACCTTTGCAATCGGCTTTTCTCCCTGTCTTTTTTACCGGATCTCGTCGCAATGCGGGATTGAGGGGGCCGCGCCGGGGCGGCTGACGGTGACCGCGGCGGCGCGGGCGGCCCGGGCCAGCGCGTCCGGAATCGCCATTCCGCGCCGGCGGCCGGCGAGGTAATAGCCGTTGAAGGTGTCGCCGGCGCAGGTGGTGTCGACGACTTTGACCGGAACGGCGGGAACGAAGTGGCGTTCCCCGGCGATTCCCGCGAGCGCGCCTTTGCCGCCGCAAGTGATGACGATTTCGGCATCGGGCAGCCGGGCGCTCAGCGCGGCGAGCGCGGCTTCGGGGTCGTTTTCGCCGCTCAGGGTGGCGGCTTCGATTTCGTTGACGAAGAGGTAGCTCACGCCTTCGAGCGGATAGTCGCGTACTTCCGGCGGGCAGGGGGCGGGGTTGATCCCGACCTTGAGCCGGCGTCTGGCGGCTTCGCGGAGGATGAAGGCGGTGTCGTTGAGCTCGTTCTGCAGCAGCAGGACGGTTTCCGGCCCGACCCGGTCGAGGACGGCGGTGATTTCCTCCGGGGTAAGTTCGCCGTTCGCTCCGGCGAAGAGGATGATCGCATTTTCCCCGCGGTCGTCGACTTCAATGCAGGCGTGGCCGGAGACCGAGCCGTTGCGGAGGACGCCCAATATTTCGACACCGTCGGCTTCGAGGGTTTGCAGCAGGAGTCCACCGTCGGGGCCGACTTTGCCGGCGTGGCCGACCCGGAGCCCGGCGCGGGCGAGGGCGATCGACTGGTTGAGCCCTTTGCCCCCGGCGAAGACCGAGTAGCTGCGGCTGAGGATGGTTTCACCGGGCCGGACGAGGTGATCGAGGCGGTAGACCCGGTCGATGTTGAGCGAGCCGAAATTGAGGACGTCGAGCATTTTTGATCTCCGGAATGAGGATGGAGAATTCAGTTTTTCATCTGTCTTGCCCACAGCAGCGCTTCAATGGTTTTGAGCCTCGGGACGGCGATGCCGTGCCGGTCGGCGATTTTGATCACATTGCCGACGATAGCGTCGATTTCGAGCGGACGCCCGGCCTCGAAGTCGACCAGCATGCTGCTTTTGTAGGGCGGGAAGTTGCGGGTGTATTCGATGTTGTCATCGATCATTTTGAGCGGCAGTTCGATGCCTTCGGCTTTGGCCGCGGCGATCACTTCAAGCATGATTTCGCGGCACAATGCCTCGATCCGGCCGCGGTCGGTCATTTCGTTGGTGGTGAGGCCGCCGCCGAGCACCGAAACCGTGTTGAAGGGGGCGTTCCAGAGCAGTTTCTGCCAGCGGATGAAGTCGAGGCTCTCGACCGGGCGGGCTTCGACGCCGACCGCGGCGTAGCGCTCCGACAACGCCCTCGCTTCGGAGGTGATCGCCTTTTCGCCGTATTTGCCGAACAGGAAACGACCGCCTCCCTGGTGGAGAATCCGGTTCGCACCGTCGCGCCGGACTCCGATGTAGGCGATCGCGCCGTAGACCGGATTGTCGGGAAAAGCGGCGGCGACCTGCTGCTCCACGCCGATGCCGTTCTGGATCAGCAGAATCGCGGTTGCCGGCGAATGGATGGCGGGACGCAGCAGCGCGGGGATGTCGATCTCAGGCAACACTTTGGTGGCGCAGATGATCCAGTCGGCGGCGTCCTGATATTGGGCGGCGTCGGTGAGGAGCTTCGCCGGGCGGAAATTGAAATTGCCGGCGATGCTCTCGACTTCATAACCGGCGGCGGCGACTTCGGGAATTTCCTTTCGCACCACCACCGCGACTTCCGCTCCGGCCTGGGCCAGGCGGCCGGCGAAATAAACCCCGACCGCGCCGGGACCGATCAACAGAACTTTCATGGACGACCTCCGCATAAAGAATGTAGGTCTAATATAACCATGCGGAGCGGAAAAGCAAGTGAACCTCGCTCAGTTTGCCGCCGGATAGTGGCGGTTGCCGAAAATCGAACTCCCGATCCGGACCAGCGTCGCCCCCTCGGCGATGGCGGGCGCGTAATCGCCGCTCATTCCCATCGAGAGCTCGGGGAGTTCGATTCCGAGCGATTTGGCCAGCTCGTCGCGGCGACGGCGAAGTTCGCCGAAAATCCGGTGGAGTTCCGCTTCATCGGCGTCCGCGGGGGCGATGGTCATCAAGCCCTTGAATTGGAGGTGGGCCAAAGCGGCCGCATAGCGGGCGGTTGCTTCGAGCTCGGAGGGCGGCAGCCCGCTTTTGCTCGCTTCGCCCGAAATATTGACTTCGAGGAGAATCGCCGGTTGCCTGCCCTCTTCTCCGGCGATCCGGTCGATCCGCTCCAGCAGCGAGACCGAGTCCACCGAATGGATCACCGCCGCGACTTTGACCGCCCGGCGGACTTTATTGGACTGCAATTGGCCGATCAGGTGCCACTCGATGTCGGCGGGCAGCGCCGCCGCTTTCGCCTCCAGCTCCGGCACCCGGCTTTCGCCGAAGGCGCGGCAGCCGAGCGCATACAATTCGGCGATGTCGGCGGCGGGAAAGGTTTTGCTCACCGCCAGCAGCCGGACTTCATCGGGGCGGCGCGAAGCCGCCACCGCGGCGGCGGCCACCGCCTCTTTCACCCGTCGGAAGTTTTCGGCGAGTTCCCGGTCCATCGTCAGCGCGCCGGTTTGACCTGGTGATCGGGCGGACGGGCGATGATCTTGGTGCCGGGCGCGAGATCCTCGGTCAGCCAGACGTTGCCGCCGATCACGCAGTTTTCACCGATGTGAATGTCGCCGAGCACGGTTGCGCCGGCGTAGATGGTGACGTTGCTGCCGACCGAGGGATGGCGCTTGCGGCCCTTGATCAGCATCCCGCAGGAGTCCTTGGGGAACGACAGCGCGCCGAGCGTGACCCCCTGGTAGATGCGCACATTGTCGCCGATTTCGGCGGTTTCGCCGATCACCACCCCGGTGCCGTGGTCGATGAAGATGCCGCGCCCGAGCGAAGCGCCGGGATGGATGTCGATGCCGGTCTCGGAGTGGGCATGTTCGGTCATCATCCGCGGAATCAGCGGGGTTTTTTCCCGGTAGAGCACGTGGGCGAGACGCTGGATTGCGATCGCTTTGATGCACGGATACGAGAGAATGATTTCGTCGGAGGAGCTCGCGGCCGGATCGCCCGCGTAGGCGGCGGCGACGTCGAGCTTCATCGCGGCGTGAATTTCCGGAATCGACGCCAGCAAGGTGCGAACCGCTTTGGCGCTGCGTTCGACCGCGTTGCAGCTGCCGCAAGTTTTGCTGTCGCAGATGAAGCGGATTGCCCGTGAAACTTGATTGTAGAGCAGATGCTCAAGCTCTTTGAGCCGGGCTTCGGTGTCGCGCCGGAGGTTTTCACGCGAGCACGGCAGGCCGTCGAAGCCGGGGAAAACGAGTTCGAGCAACTGGTCGGTGATCGAACGGACTTCCAGCCGCCCGGGCAGATTGCGGTCCTCGGTCACATTGGTCGCGGTGCCGTCGGCGTAACTCGCAAGAAAGGTATGCAAAAGCTCCCGGCGCTCCGCGTCGGAAAAAATTTCCGGTTCGGGGGTGCATTGATTGGTCATCGGGACTTACTCCACATTTTGAATTTGTTCGCGGATCTTCTCCAGTTCGGCCTTGAAAAAGATGATATGAGGCGAGATCGCCGAACTCCCGGCTTTGTTGCCGAGGGTGGTGATTTCGCGGAACATCTCCTGAACCAGGAAATCAAGGCTGCGGCCGACCGGCTCGCCGTCCTTGCCGAGAAAGCCGGTGAATTGGGCGAAGTGGCTGTCGAGCCGGGTCAATTCCTCGCTGACATCGGCGCGGTCGGCGTAAAACAGGAGTTCGCGCTGGAACCGCTCATCGGACGGATCGGCGCCGAGGTTTTCCGCCGCCAGTTTGTCCAGCAGCCGCTGCCGGATCGAGCCGGTGATCGCGGCGGCGGCGGGGCGGATCGTTTCGACCGTCCGGCGCAGCGCATCCAGCCGGGCGGCGAGATCCTGTTTGAGCGCCTCGCCCTCGGCTTCGCGCATCGCGCCAAAGGCGGCGACGGCGTTGGCCAGCGCCCCGGCAAAGGCGGCGGCGATTTCCGGCTCTTCGGCATCGAAGCCGCCCGAGCTCAGCACGCCGGGCAGCGCCAGCAGCGCCGCCGGATCGAAGTCGGGTGTGAGATTGAATTTCCGCCGCAGCTCCACGCATTTGGCGGCCAGACTCTCCAGCAGCCGGTCGTTGACGGCGAGCGTGGCGGCTCCGCCGTTGGCCGCGCTCCGGGTGACCCGGACGCTGACCGCGCCGCGGCTGATCGCCGCGCCGAGTTCCCGGCGGGCGAGCGGTTCCAGCGCAGCGCATTCATTGGGCAGATTGATCCGGAGTTCGAGCTGTTTGCGGTTGACGGAACTCAATTCCACCGCGAACACCGAACCGTCCGGAGCGGTGGATTCACCTTTGCCGAAGCCGGTCATACTGCGCATGGTCGCACCTGTTTATTTGTTTTCCGCCGGAAGCGTGAATTTCATTTCATCGGGCTTGGCCGTTTCGGCCTCGGCGGCGATTTCTTCGGGACTTTTCGCGGCTTTCACCACTTCGACGGTATTCGCTTTCAACTCGTTTTCGTCGAGGCAGCCGCCAAAGGAGATGGTGAAACCGGCCAGATGATCCTTGGCCAGACCGCAGATGACCACCGGACGGGGATAACCCGGCGTGCGCCAGACCAGCGAGAACTGCGGCATTTTTTCATTGGCGGCAACCTCTTCGGCGGTCAGCTTGCCGGTCGGATTGAGGTCAAGCTTGAACTTGGTGCGGAGAATTTCCGGGTCGCTGAAGCGCAGATGGTTGTACTCCGGCACCGACAAGTCGAAATAGAGATTGTTGAGGGCATAAGTCCGGGCGAGCATCACCGCGCTGTCGCGATTTGTGTCTTTTTGCGGAAAGACCTTGCGGATCAGCCGGTTGGGATACCAGTCGCTCATCTGCGGCGAACTCACCCCGAAGACCATGTAGATGTTCTCTTGGTCCGGAATCAGCCAGCTGATGCAGACCTGGAAGCGGGCGCTGCGCCCTTTCCACCCGGCGAAGCCTTTGCCGTAGACATTTTCGGTCAGCAGCGTCGGTTTGTTGAAGCGGACGTAGGCGACCTGGCTCGGCGTCAGTTCGGGCGCGTTTTCGATCAGATATTCGCGCGCCCGCTGAACCGCCCGGTCCTGATAATACGCGGTGCTCCGGCAGCCCGTCAGCGTAAGCAGAACGAGCGCCGCCAAAACCGGCAGGAACCGGAGCGGATGCGATATTTTCATCTTTTTATAATCAGAACTTTCCGTCGTTGACTTCAAAGTGGGTGGGCTTGCCGAGCGAACGCCCGCCCTTCATCAGCCACGCCGCCTGCCAGTCGATCATGGTTTCCAGCGACACCCGCGGATAACCGAAGAGGCGCATCGCCTTGGAGGCGTTGTTGAGGTAGCAGCGGTCGGCGCTCTTGCCGGTATAGCTGACTTTTTTGCCCATCAGTTTGGCGAAGCGTTCGGCGATGTACTCGACGCTGATCATTTCCGGGCCGGTGACGTTGAGCGGATTGGCCGGGCTGCTCGCGTGTTCGAGGGCGAGGAGGGCGATCCGGTTGGCGTCGCCCTGCCAGATCACGTTGAAGTGGCCGACGATGTTGTTGACCGGCTGGTCGTTCCAGACCTGGGTGCCGATGTCGTGCAGCACGCCGTAGCGCATGTCGATCGCGTAGTTGAGGCGGAACAAAAGCACTTTGGTGCCGTAGGTGCGCGACGCGTGGCCGAACACCCGTTCGCGGCCGAGGCAGCTCTGGGTGTATTCTCCGACCGGCTCCAGCACGGTGTCCTCGGTGCAACCGCAACTTCCGGCGTTGACCAGGGGGTAGACGCAGCCGGTGGAGAAGACGGTGATGTTGCTGCCCTTGAAGCGTTCGCCGACGATCGCCGGGACGATCACGTTCATCGCCCAGGTGAGATCCTCGGTGCCGCCGGTGCCGAACTTGCGGCCGGCCATGTAAACAATGTTCTTGAAATCGGGGAGCTTGGCCACCGCTTCGCGATCCATCAGGTCGCAGCTGATAGTTTTGATGCCCCAGGTTTCGAGCTGCTGGCGGGCTTCGGCGTTGCCGAAGCGGGATACTCCGAAGACCTCTTTTTTGACCCCGGCGGCCTTGATCGCGTTGACCGCGAGTTTGCCCAGGGTCGGACCCATTTTGCCGCCGATGCCGAGAATCGCGATGTCGCCGTCGAGGCGCTTCATGAAATCGATCAGCGATTGATCGGGCAGCGCGAGCAATTCGTCAAGCATTTCCTCATTGTCGATGGTCTTCGGATAAGTCATTTTCTGCTCCTTGCGTCAATGGAATGTTTCATGGTTTGCGATATCACAGAAAAGATAACCCCTGATTGCCCTTTCGTCAAGTCGAAAAAAGTTTTTTTATTGCTTTTTTTGATCAAAGTGAAGAAAAGTGATTCATTTTTTACAAGGTCCGGAAAATTGCGTGCGCCGGATTGTATTTTGCGTGCGCGCGGAGTATATTATATACTGGAGAGGATGCCGGCGCGGACGGATGTGATGAAATACCCGCCGCGGCGGCGACGCACGGTCGATGAGAATTGCATTTTTCGGAGGAACTTTTGATCCGCCCCATTTCGGTCATGTGGCGGAGGCTCGCGCGGCGCTGGCCGCCGGGGCGACCGACCTGGTCTGGTTCGCGCCGGCCTGGTCGCCGCCGCACAAGGATGACTCGGCGATTTCGTCTTTTGCCGACCGGGCGGCGATGCTCGAGCTGGCGCTGTCCGGCGAATCCGGCATGACGGTTTCCCGGATCGAGGAGGAGTTGCAACTGGTGCCGTCGTACACGTTTGAAGTGCTGTCGATCCTGGCCCGGCGGCGCCCGGAGGACCGGTTCCAATTGCTGGTCGGCGGCGACTCGCTGGCCCAGTTGCACAGCTGGCACCGGGCGGAGGAGCTGGTGCGGCGCTTTGAAGTGCTGACCTATCCGCGGCGCGGCGAGACGCCGGATTTGGCGCAATTGCGCTCGGTCTGGCCAGCGGAACTGGCGCGGAAACTGGCGGCGGGCATCCTCGACGCGCCTTTTTTTGAAATATCTTCGACCGAAGTACGAAAAAAAGTGGAAAACCGCGAAAACCTTGCTACAGTTTTAGCGGGACAAGTCAGCGACTATATCATTAAAAACCGGTTATACCGAAAGGAAAATATGAAGCAAACAGCACCGAATCCCGCGGAACTGGCCGCGTTCTGCGCCAAATTGGCGGAAGACAAGCTCGCCGAAAACGTCGCGGTGATTGAAATCGGCTCGAAAAGCAGCATTGCCGACTATTTCGTCATCTGCACCGCCACCTCCGAGCCGCATTTGACCGCGCTTTCGGGGCACATCGAGCGGGCGGTCCGCGAGCAATTTGAGCTCCGCACCATTTCCCACGGGGAAGCCGGTGCGAGCGGCTGGATGCTGCTCGATTTCATTTCCGTGATCGTCCACGTGATGACCCGGGAAGTCCGCGACCGCTACAGTCTCGAAAGTTTGTGGGGCGGCGCGCCCGACGCGGCGGTCGCCGAGAAGATGGAAAAAGTCACCCGCGCCCGGAAATAACCGGCGCGATCGACCGGTCGGGCGGCCGGAGTCAATCCGGACCGTCCGCAAACAGACAGGAACAGAACTGCGATATGAATCGTTTTTCCGGAACGGAAAAAAATTGGAATGAGTTCCAGTGGGAACGCGAGATCCGTCGCGACGAGCGCCGGATCAGTTGCTATTTCCGCGAATTGGCCTGCTGCCTCGACCTGCCCGGCGAGGAGGAGATGATCTACGGCAATCTGCCCGGCTGCGGCGGACTGGTGCCGTCCGGCAACGCGACCGGCTGGCGGATGTGGGACGCATTTGAACCCGAAGAGGACTTCGACGAGGAAAATCCCGAGACCCGCCGCCGCGCCGGCGATGAATTGATCGGCCAGCTGGACAAATTGAGCTGCGAGTGGAACGTGATCTACGCCGCCGCGCTGCGCGAAAATCTGCGCGAGGAAGGGCTTGCGGTTGGATGCTGCTTCGGCAAGCTGCAACGGCGCTTGGCCGATTTCACCGACACCGACGCCGTCGAGATGCGGCAGCTCAAGCTCAGCTTGGGCAAACGGGTGCTCGGCGACCTCAACGAACTGACCGGCATGTTGCGTGCGATCGGCGAACTTCAGCGTTCGCTGCGGCCGTCGCTGATTCTGCTTAACGAACTCCTGCAGCAGATCCGCGAGCGGATTGTCGACCTTTTGTCGCTGCTCCGGAAAGGGTAACTTCATGGCCGAAGCCAGGTCGTCATCGTCTTTGTCCGCTCCTTTGCTCGACCTGGTTTTTGTGGTTCTCGCCTCGCTCTCGCTGGCGCGCATTTTCTGCACCGTTTTCGTGTTCGAGGGGACTTTTTTCAAAATCGCCGCGGTGGATCAGCCGACCCGCACCGAAACGATGATCGCGCTCGCCCTCGGGGGAGGGGGACTTTGGCTCTTCCGCCGCCGCTTTCCGGCGGGGACGGCGGCGCGGATCCTCGCGCCTTTCGCACTGACTTTTCCGCTGACCTTTTTGCCCACCGGCTTGTGGACAATGATCACCGCCATCGCCGCGCTCGGCTGGTCGACTTATCGCGCCGCCCGGAGCGGAATCGGCGGCGGCCTGGTCCGGCTCTGCGGCCGTTACCGGCACCTCACCGTCACGATCCTGATTGCCGTCGCGCTGCTCCTGATTGCACAGGGGATTTGCGCTTCTCATCTGGCGCTGCGGACGCTGTATCTCGCCGGCACCGACTGGATGACCTATCTCGAAATCCCGCACAGCTTTTTCACCACCGGCAAATTTCACGGCGAATATCCGGTGCCGAACTTCTCCGCCGGGCACCTGATGCCGGGATACATCGTTCTGCTGGCACCGTTTTTCGGCCTGTTTCCCGGCTTCTCCGCCGCCGCGACTGCCGCCGCGGTGCTGCTGTGGGGAAGTGCGTTGCTTTTTTACTGGCTCGGGCGCAAGCTCAAAATGAGCGTCTTCGCCGCCGCCGCCGGAGCGCTGGTATGGCTGCTCTATCCCTCGGTCGGTAATATGAATCTCTGTCTTTTTTACGGTTTCAACGCGATTTATGTCTTCATTCCGGTTTTCCTTTTCTATTTATACTGCCACGAAACCGGCCGCCACAAGTCGGCTTTTGCGATTTTCCTTTTTTCGCTGACCATCAAGGAGACGCTCGGGATGTTCTGGGCGTCGTGGGGAGTGATGCTGTTCCTCCGCGGCGAGCGCAGACGCGGGATGCTCTACAGTGCGATCGGAGCGGCTTATTTTCTGATCGCGATCAAATTGTTGATTCCCCAAGGCGGCGACGATTATATTTTTTACGCCCAGTACGGGCACCTCGGGAGCGGGGTCTGGGAAATTCTGCGGTCGCCTTTGACCCGCCCGGCAGCCTTCTGGGGGCAGCTTTTCGGCGCCAAAAATCTCCTTTTCCTCGCGCTGGTGCTGCTGCCGGTGCTGCCGGCGGCGCTCAACCGGGCCGACCTGATGGGAGCGAGTTCGGGGATCTTGATTTTTCACCTGATCCGCAACAGCCGCGATATCGTCAACCTCACCCAGCACTACCAGCTCGAACTGGTGCTGACGCTGGCCGCGGCGATGCTGCTCGGGTGCAAGGCGGCGCGGTGCGGCGACCGGCTCGACCGCGTGCTTTCCATCGGCCTCGCCGGGCGTCGGGGCGGCAACGGGCGGGTGCGCTATGCCCTCGCTGTCGCCTCGCTGGCTGCGGTGCTGCCGGCGCATTATTTCTTTGCCCAGAGCTTCTACGGGGTCAACCGGCTCGGCTTCCTGAACGACTTGCCCGACATGCGGCCGGTGATCGCGGAGTTTAAACGCGAAATCCCGCCGGGGGCCTACCTCGAAGCCGGAGAAAATGTGGCCGGCCACTTTGTTTTCCGCAACCGGGTCAAGCGCCTGGGCGACGCCGGCGAACCGGCCGACTACCGGTTCTACGCGCTCGGCATGCCGAACGCGACTTCCGAACGCGTTCACGAAAGTGTCCTCGCCGATCCCGCCTATACCCTCAGTCGAAGCCGCCAAGTCGGCACCCACAAGCTCTTTTTGTTCCGCCGCAACCAGATGCCGGCGTCCGGACCGGCTCCGGCGATTGCCTGGGACGAGGCCGGCACTCCGATCGCCGAGGTCGGGGATTCCGGCGACAGTTTTGACGTTCGCGGCAAAGTCGTCGAGCATGACGGCCGCCGTTTTTACCGGGCGACCGGCCGCTTCAACGTGCCGGTGGCGCGCTGGGTGGAGATCCGTGTGATGCTTTACGCCGGGGGGCGGCTGCTGACGATGTCGCTTTTGCCGCGGGGCGGAGCGGCGCAGCCGGCCGACTGGCATCCGGGTGAACTTTTCGCGGCCGAATTGGAATTGCCGCCGGGGGTGGAAGTCACGGATGCGGCGGCCCGGCTGTCCGGGGTCAACTCTCCGGTGATGAGTTTGCTGCCGCCGGATGCGGCAATTCGATGAAATAAGTTTTGGGGAGGCGGTTTGCAGATTTAGCACAATTGTTTTTTTTGCATGAGAATGTATATTAGGGCGTGTAATGTTTTGAGTTGAAAATTCAGAAACGTGGAAGATA